>CADCUW010000649.1 GCA_902805985.1 uncultured Rubrobacteraceae bacterium | reverse complement strand
ACCCGCCTGGCCTCCTCAGAGAGCGTCCGCGTCTTGACCCTCGACGGGTCGGCGGAGTCGCCTATGAACGCCTTCGGGTCGCGGCCGGTGAGGGCGCGGACGGCGGCGATCATACCCCCGTGGTACTGGAAGTAGTCGTCCGAGTCGAAGAGGTCGTGCTCGCGGTTGTCCACGTTCTTGACCGCGACCTCCGTCCGCCTGAGGTTGTCCTCCATAGCCCCCCGCGCCTCGACGCCGTCGAGCCCCCTGCCGTAGGCGTAGCCGCCCCAGACGGCGTAGACCTCGGCCAGATCCGCGTCGTCGCGCCAGTTGCGCGCGTCCATGAGCGGCAGCAGGCCGGCCCCGTAGGCGCCGGGCTTGGAGCCGAAGATGCGCGTGGTCGAGCGTCGCTCGTCCGCCCCGTTCCGACGCTCCTCGTCGGCGTGTTTTTTCACGAAGTTCATCTCGGGCGGCTCGTCGAGGTTGGCGACGGTGGTGAAAGCCTCGTCCATCAGGGAGATGAGATTCGGAAAAGCGTCCCTGAAGAAGCCGCTGATCCTGACGGTAACGTCGATCCGGGGCCTCCCGAGATCCTCTAACGCAACGACCTCGAGCCCCGTCACCCGCCGCGACTCCTCGTTCCACACCGGCCTGACGCCGAGCAGCGCGAGTATCTCCGCGATGTCGTCGCCCTGGGTCCGCATCGCCGCCGTCCCCCACACCACGATACCGACGGTCTCCGGGTACCGTCCCTCTTCTTCGAGGTACCGCCCGAGGAGGTCGCCGGCCAATCCCTGCCCCACCTCCCACGAGAGCGCGCTCGGCAGCGCCTTCGGGTCAACGGAATAGAAATTCCTCCCGGTTGGCAGCACGTTGACGAGCCCGCGCGTCGGGGAGCCGGAAGGCCCGGCCGGGACGTACCCACCGCCCAGGCCACCGAGCAGGTTGACCATCTCTTCGGGCGTCCGCGCCAGGCGCGGCACGACCTCCTCGGCCGCGAACCGCAGCGACCGCTCGACACCAGCGTCCGCGATGCCAAGCACCCCGCCGCCCACGTCTCCGGCCGCCCCCGGCTCCCAGCCATGCTCCTCCATCGCCGCGACCAGGGCCTGCTGGGCCTCTTCGAGGCGTTCGATCAGGTCGGACCCCGTGACCACCACCCCGGGGAACCGCTCGGCGAGTGCCGCCGGAGCCTCTACTCTCGCGCCGCCATTCTCCGACAGGCCTCTCTCGTCCAACCCGTAGGCCTCTCCGACGGCCCGCCGCAATCCGGACATCTGTCCAGAACCGATGCGCAGGATCTGGGTTATAAGGTGGCGGAGCGGCTCGCCTTCGGGCGTCTCCCCGAGTACGTGGAGGCCGCCGCGGATGGGGAGGTCCTTTATCTCGCAGAGGTAGCCGTCGACGTGGTTGAGGAAGTCGCCGAACTCCTCCGGCTGTTCCTCGACGCCGAGGTCGCGGTGGAGCTCCGCGTCGCGGAGGGTCTCCCAGATCCGGACTCGGATGGCCGGCAGCTTGGAGGGGTCCAGGGTCTCGACCTGGTAGTACTCGTCCAGGAGTTGTTCGAGCTTTGCGAGGTCGTCGTAGGTGTCGGCGCGGGTCATCGGGGGGATGAGGTGGTCCACCACCGTCGCGTGCGCCCGCCGCTTGGCCTGCGTCCCCTCGCCGGGGTCGTTGACGACGAACGGGTAGAAGAGCGGCACGTCGCGCAAAGTTGCGTCCGGGGCGCACAAGGGCGAGAGGCCGAGCGACTTGCCCGGCAGCCACTCCAGAGTTCCGTGCTTACCGAGGTGGACGATCGCGTCCGCGCCGAACTCCTCTATCAGCCACCAGTAGGCGGCGAGGTAGTGGTGGGTCGGCGGTAGATCCGGGTCGTGGTAGATGGCGATGGGGTTCTCCCCGAAGCCCCGGGGCGGCTGGATGCCGACGAAGACGTTCCCGAAGGAGAGGCCGGCGACCACGAAGTCTCCTCTCTCGACGTAGAGGTCCCCCGGCGGCGAGCCCCAGTGCTTCTCGACCTCGCCCCGCAGCCCTTCAGGCAGGCGGGCGAACCATTCGGCGTACCGTTTCGTGTCCAGGCGGCCGGCGGCGCCGGCCAACTGTTCGCCGGTCAGGAACTCGAGGTCGTGGCCTCCGGCGGCGATAAGCGAGTGGATCAGCTCGTCGCCGTCATCCGGGGCGCCGTCTACCGCGTAGCCCGCGTCGCGCATGGCCGAGAGCAGCCCTATGGCGCTCGCCGGCGTGTCAAGACCTACGGCATTGCCGACGCGTGAGTGCTTGGTGGGGTAGTTGGAGAGCAGGACGGCGACCTTTTTATCCGGGTTCGAAGTGCGGCGGAGACGGGCGAAGCGGGTGGCGAGGCCGGCGAGCCGGGCGGT
>CADCUW010000648.1 GCA_902805985.1 uncultured Rubrobacteraceae bacterium | reverse complement strand
CGTCCCGGATTCTCCTCCCGGAGCCCCCGAAGAACTCCCCGACCGTTCCGCTCACAGACGCTCCTGGTTGCCTGGACCCGTCCATTCTAACCAAAACGACCCCGCACGCGCTGAACGATGCTTCTGGTACCCGGTCGGTGTAACATTGTTCTCTAGCGAGAGAGGGGTAGCCATACACGCCGAAGAAGTCGAGAGCCTGCGCGGGGAATCCGTTATCCTGCGGCCGCCGCGCGAGGCGGACGTGGAGGTCGCCTACTCCTGGGACCGCGACCCCGAGCTCGCCGCCTGGAACGGCCGCTCCCCGATCAAGATCTCCTTCTCCGCCGCCCGCAGGGACTACCTGGCACGCTGGGAGGACCGCTCGGTCAAGACGTTCATCATCGAGGCCGAAGGGGATCCCATCGGCATGGCGACCCTCTACGACTTCCGCAGGGGCGGCTGCGAGCTCGGGATCAAGATCGGCCCCGACGACCTGCGCGGCAGGGGCATCGCGAGCGAGGCCGTCAAGCTCCTCGTCGAATACGTCTTCGACACTTTAGGCCTCGAAAACGTCCGGGGCTCGACCCTTTCCCACAACCACCGCATGCAGCGCGTCTTCGAGAAGAACGGCTTCGAGAGGACCGGCGACGGCACCCTCCTGAGCCGCTACGACAACCGCCGCTACACAGAACTCTTCTACGAACGTCGCCGCGGGGAGTAGGGTCGGGCGTCCTGATAGCGACCGGTCCCGGCCGCGGCACCCGCGGGTGTCTCTCGCACGTCACCAACAGGCGCGCCGGCGACAAGACCCAAAATGGCCGCACACGGCTTCAGCTTGCCGCCGGGTTCCTCCCGGCAACATGAGAAAGGAGCGAGGCATGGGATTCCTGCCAGAAGGTTTTGATGTCCCCGAGTCGCTGGAGACCGGAGCGTTCCGCCTCCGTCCGATCACGGTCCACGACGTCGTAAAGGATTACGACGCGGTCATGGCGAACCGCGAGTACCTGTGGAGCCTCTTCGGCGAAGCGTGGGGCTGGCCGACCGAGGACCTGACGCTGGAGCAGGACCTTATCGACCTCGGCTGGCACCAGAAGGAGTTCCAGATGCGCTCCTCCTTCGACTATGCTGTGATGAGCCCGGACGAGAAGCGTCTCCTCGGCTGCGTCTACGTGGACCCGCCCGAGAAAGCCGGCTACGACGTCGAAGTCCACTACTGGGCCCGTCGCGACGGGCCGGAGCAGGGTCTGGAGGAAGAGCTGGCGGAGACGACGCGGCGTTGGATCGGCGAAGCCTGGCCTTTCGAGAGCGTCGCCTATCCCGGCAGGGACATCACCTGGGAGGATTACGATGCGCTGCCCGATCACGGGTAGGTTGGCGCCGGATAACACCGGCCAACCAGTATGCAATCCCCTTCACCAGCTACAATAAGACCGATGAAGACGCAGCTCGAGTTGAACGTCAGTAGCCGGGGCGCGATGACCGGGGTGCTCACGATGGGCAGCCTGGACCCCGCCTTCTCGGCCGCCGCCGAAGTCGAAGGGGAGCCCGTGGTGGTCGACCTGCGGACGGTGGAGTTCGTGGAGCCGGCAGGGCTCTGCGGCCTGGCGGCGCTGCTGGAGTTCCTCTGCGCGCGTTGCGACGACGTGAGCCTGACGCTTCCGGGACGCGACGTGCCGGCCTATCTGGAGCGAATGAACTTCTTCAGGATCTTCGGGGGTCGGATCAGCACGAACGCGGACGTCGAATCTCTCGGGGAGCGCCGGCGGCACAACCCCGGCACGCTGCAAGAGCTCATCAACTTCCACACCGAGGAGGAGATCCCCGGCATCATCCGCAGGATCTCGGAGATACTCGAGAACCAGGGCTACCGCCTGCGCGAGCGGGTCGCCATCTGCTCGACCCTCTCCGAGGTCTGCGCGAACGCGGCCGAACACGGCGTCTCCTCCTTCGGGGCCTACGCCGCCGTTCAGGCCTACCACCACATCGTCAGCGGCTCCCGCCGCCGCGGCGAGGAGGTCCTCATCGCCATCGCCGACGGGGGCGTGGGCGTGCGCGAGACCCTCTCGCGCAACCCGAAATACGCCGAAGAGACCGCCACGGACAACGAGGCCCTGCGATACGCCCTGGAGATGGGTGTCTCCGGGACCGGTGAGATCGGGCGCGGCGGCGGCCTCGCCCTCGTCGCCGGCATCGCCGCCCGCTCCGGCGGATCCCTCTCCCTGCGCTCCGGCACAGGCCGCGTCACCGTCTATGAGAGCCGCAAGAACTCCCGCAACGTACCGCAGTTCCCCGGCACCTTCGTCCGCGTCTCACTACCACGCACGGCAGCCGAAAAGGACACCAAAACCGATGCCTGAAATCCCCAAAACGCCGTTGACT
>CADCUW010000647.1 GCA_902805985.1 uncultured Rubrobacteraceae bacterium | reverse complement strand
ACGTCAGGGACGTCCTGAGCGTGATGCACGCGTGCGGCATGTACGACTTCGCGGGGCAGTGGGCCTACCGGGTGGGCATCCCCGCCAAGAGCGGGGTGAGCGGCGGCGTCATGGCCGTCGTGCCGGGCAAGCTCGGCATCGGCGTCTTCTCGCCCGGGCTCGACGCGTACGGCAACAGCGTCAGGGGCACCGCGGTCTGCGAGGAGATCTCCGAGCGCCTGGGCCTGCACGTCTTCGCTGAGGACGACGAGGACGCCTTGCTCGGGGCAGCAAGACCCGGTATTCACCCAACCTCGTAGAAGGGGTGTTCCCCGAAGCTCGCATCCAGGATCGTGAATACCGAGGCCCTCCGGGACGATCGGGGGCCGTCACCACGTCGTGAGAAGCATCCTGGTCAGACCTGCTCGCAATGTGTGCGACCTATAGCCGGAGTAACGCTGACGGGAAAACGCCCCCCGAGAGCGTGCCCCGCGACCCAACAACGGCTTAGGAATGGGGTCGACCGAAGGCACGCGGCCGTCTTTTCCTGTCAAGCCATCTCCACCCATGCGTCGCAGACATTAAGAGTCGGTGTGTCCTGGTCGACACAACATCTTGTGGGGGCGCATAAACATGCCCCGGGGCGCATACGGCCTTCCCGTGAGCGCCACGAGGTCTTCGTCTGTCGTATCGGACCGGTGCGGCCGGTGTGGTTGGTACTCTCAAACGGGAGAATCCAACCTCGTACGGGCAGGTAAAAGGGCCGGCCCTTTGCCAAGACCGGCCCCGACCAAGGAGAAGGGCCGCGGGGAGGATGGGAGAACGCGGCCCTCCGGGATGATGGTAACCGGCGTTGCGCGAGATCCCTACCCCGGATCGGGCGGGCAGGCGTTCGAGGAACTGGTGGGGCTCTAGCGCCTCCACGGGGAAGGGCATCATGGCGCCCGTCAGGTGCGGGTCCTTGGAGACGATGCAGTCCGCGTGGACCGTCCGGGCCAAGTCGAGCATCCGGGCGTTTTTCGGGTCGCGGGTGCTCTCGGCCAGTCGTAGCGCGGGGTGGTGGGCCGCGGAGACCACCCGGGGCTCGACGTCAGGGTAGCCGACGACTCGGGAGGGTTCGCGGAGAAAGTCATCGCTCAAGGCGGGCAGCACGTCGCCGGAGGCCACCCTGCCTATCGGGCGGCCGTATGGGGATCCGGCGGGGCCGACGAGGGCGCTGACCACGACGCTCGCGTCGAGGACGATCGGGGGAGGCGCGGGGGCTTCCGAGTCCTGTTCCGAGTTTCCCTGCCCAATCCCCGGTTACCGGCCCACATCTCGACGTCGGCGGCGTCCGGGGCACGGAAGACGGTCCTCTCTTCTTCGCGCTCCTCGCGGGCGCGGTGGACGGCGGAGAGCGCCCCGTACCGATAGAAGGTCGTCGGCCCCCCGAGCTGCCCCCACGTGGCGCGCATGGAGGAGTCGGCGTCGGCCAGCCTGGCCCTCTCGGCCTCCGCTTGGTCCCTCGCCAGCGTCAGCGGGTGCGGGTAGAGGTAGAGGCCGTCACCCTCCCGGCCCGCTGCTCGTCCTGCCCGTCTGGGCAACCACGAGCGGTCAGCAGCCTAACCCCCGCGACGCACGCCGAGACCCCGCCGTGGAAGCGCCCGGCGAGCGCCTCACGGCCCCGCTCGCCCACAGCGCGGCCCGTGCGCCGCTCCTCCTCGCGGACCTCGCGGACCAACCGGGCCGACTCCCGGTCCGCCCCGGTTCGATGGCCCTGCGGGCCGGGGCTATCGGGCCCTCACAGCCCGCCTCGGCCCGCGCCGTCTTCGAGATCGCCCTACGCGGGTCCGGCCAGACCTTCGTCCCGCCGCCGATCGTGGACGGCCCGCGGACGGAACGTTTGTTGACCGGGTTTGCGGGGTGTTACGCGGCGGCCCGGTGCCGCCCCTTCCGGGCCCACCATCGCAGACCTCGCCAAAAACCCTGCAACGCCCGCGCGGAGCGAGGACCGGCAGAACGCGTTTGCAAAATGAAAAGGTGAACGGTCACGAACTGGCCGCAAACCCCAACTCATGGCATCTTTCTGACCCCGCACATCGCTCTCTGGCGGGGGAGGCATAGAACGGCGGAAGAGGCGTCGCCGCGTCCACGCCTTCAGTCCTCACGGGCCGAGAACCAGCGGCAGCGAGACAGGAGCGCGGGTCTCGAGCGGTAGCCCGCGATAGCCCGCGGCCACCAGCGCCCGAGCGCGAGCCGGCACCGCCCCCACCGCCCATCGACGGGGGTTCCAACAGCGCGGACTTCCGCGCGTCCGTGCAGGCGGCACCGGTGCGGCTCTCGGCTTTGGGGCGTCGTCAGGCGTCGTACCGCGTGCGCGCTCGGTGCACGTCCTCGATGTTGTCGGTTGCCCACCGGGCGAGCACCCCGAGCGGTCCTTCGAGGCCGCGGCCGAGCTCGGTGAGGCTGTACTCCACGGCGAAAGGTCGGGTGCCGAGCACCGTGCGGTCGATCATCCCGTTGCGCTCGAGGCGCTTGAGTGCTTGGGCAAGGGACTTCTGCGTGACGTCGGGGATCTCGCGGCGCAGCTCGTTGAACCGTCGTGGGCGGCCGTAGAGGACGGCGAGGATCGACAGCGACCACTTGTCGAGCACCTGATCGATCAAGTCTCGCTGGTCGCCGAGCAGGCAGGTTTGCGACAGCATCGCGGTCACCTCCGGGGTACCTGGTCACGTTGAAGTAGCCGTAGGGTATCAGGTATACGTCGGATACCAAATCGGATACCAACCTACGGAGGCATGGATGTACACAAGCATCGAGGTCCAGAGAGAAAACGGAATCGCTCGCGTCGTCATCGACAACCCGCCGCTTAACCTGCTCGACGCCGCGCTGTTGCCCGATCTCGACGCGTTCATCACCGAGATCGCGGACGACGCGTCCACCAAGGTCATCATCTTCGAGAGCGCCGATCCGGAGTTCTTCGTCGCCCACGGCGACATGGGCTTCGTCGACGATCCCGAGGCCGCCGCCGCGGCGATCCGGATCGCGGGCGATCAGACGCTCAGTCCCATGCTGCGCCTGCACGAGCGGCTGCGCCGGCTGCCGCAGATCACGATCGGCAAGCTCGTTGGCCTCGCGCGCGGCGGGGGCAGCGAGCTGCTGCTCGCGATGGACATGCGCTTTGCCGCCACCGAGACCGCTGGCCTGGCGCAGATGGAAGCCGCGATCGGCATCATCCCCGGCGGCGGCGGGACGGTCTATCTGCCGCGGCTGGTGGGGCGCGCGCGGGCCCTTGAGATCATCCTGGGCGCACGCCTGTTCGACGCCACGACCGCCGAGCGGTACGGCCTGATCAATCGTGCGCTGCCCGTAGCCGAGCTTGACGGGTTCGTCGACCGCCTCGCGCAACGCATCGCAACCCTGGCGCCGGGGGTTGCCAGCGGAGCCGTCCGGGTCATCGACGCCGCGCTCTCCTCCCACGAGGACGGGTTGAAGGCCGAGGACGAGGTGCTCTTTGGGCTGTTCGCGCGCCCGGCCGCAACGTCGCTCACCAACGCCGCACGCGCGGCCGGCGCTCAGACCCGAGACGGCGAGCTCGGCCTCGAAGCCCTTCTTGACGGCATCGTCGCGGACGAGGTGATCCCGGACGAGGCCGGCTGATGAACGCGCCCACGTAGGTGGCGCGTGCCTGGGACGACCTCCGCGCGGCCGTCGCATGAATCGTGGTTCCTCCCGAGCGATTACAGCAAGGGAGGACCCGCATTCGGATCACTCAAACCTTCCTGCGTGGTGTAAATGGGTTCGCCCTCGGGCTCCTGCGCCGCCGGGGAGCGAAGAATGCCGCCACGAGCAGGGCCGTCAGCAGCGCGGGCAGAAAGCCTTTCCGAGTTCCTCTACGGCTCGTGGTTCCTTCGTTTCTCTTGCTCGCCCGCATCTTACCAGCGACTCCGTTCTGCCGGGCCTCGCTCCGCGCGGGCGTTGCAGGGTTTTTGGCGAGGTCTCCACCATCGGACCGCCTTTCCCTTTCACCCCTTCGGCACCGGGCCGCCGTCAACGACGTGCACCCCACTCGGCCGATGCAAAACGCGGGTTATACGGAGGGTTCCGGGCGCCTGTTCTCCCGCCGCGCTTCGTCCGGCCTCGCCCGCCGGCGGGACCGTTCACCGGCGCCCGAAAAGCCGCCGGACGAACAGGCGCAGCCTCGTGGCCGGGTCCCCCCTACCCTCTTCGGCCCGCTGCTCCCTGCCCTCTTGCGCCTGCTCCCGCGTGTTCTCCGGCGAGACCGCGGGCCGGCCGGGTACCTCCTCGCGGTCGTGGTCGGGGTTCTCTCCCATGCGCCCTCCTTTTCGATCCCCGAACATCCTACGCCACCACGGGCGCCGCCGTGCGCCCTCCTCCCGTGCTGCCAAGCCGGCGGGCCGGGGCCAGCGGGCCGGGGCCAGCGGGCCGGGACCACGCCAAAACCCCCGAGGGCGGCGCGCGGGCTGAGGTCTCGGGTAACCTTACCGAACGCGCCGGTTTTGAGCATCACGCGGGGTTGCCCTCCCAACCCCCCTCCGCCGCCGCGAACGCTTCCTGGCCCACCTTCACGGAGCGCCATCCGGTCGGCTCCGAGAGGACGGGTCGCGCGAAAGTACCGGGGCCCACAACAAACAACCCGCGACCGTTTGCTCGCGCTCGACCGGCGTACCGGGGCGCCCAACAAGTAACACCGGGGCGCCCGACAAACCTCGCCGAAACCTCGCCGTACGCAAGCCCCACCTCACGGCCAGAAGTTCCTGCAAAAACATCGAAACTTCGTTATCCGACCCCGCGTAAAACGCTTTTCGGCCGTTACCGGGGCGCCGAACAAACGGTACCGGGGTCGCTAGCAAGCCTTACCGGGGCGCCCGACAAAAACTACCGGGGCGCCCGACAAAAACTACCGGGGCGCCCGACAAAAACTACCGGGGCGCCCGACAAAAACTACCGGGGCGCCCGACAAGCGTCTCCCGAAAAATCCCTGCAAGTGGGCATGTTCTTTTGCGTTTGGGGGCGTTCCCCTGTATTGTTGTTGTTAGGTTGTTGTTTGTTAAACAACAACAGGGAGGGCATGGAAGGTCAGGGAGGGTCCGGGTCCGGATGAGCAACTTGCAGTGGCCGCTGTTCCCCGAATACGCGCCGTTGGTGGGCGCGGAGCAGAACCTCGAGGAGTTCCCGCTGTTCGAGCTAAAGGCGAGGAAGCGCGGGACGAAGGCCAGGGTCTTTAAGAAGGAGGTTCGGGGCGAAGGCGGGGTATCGCTGAACCAGGTGTGGAAGGTCATGCCGTCCGGCGAGTACGGGATGCCGGGGCCCCTCGATCAGGACGTGCTCCTGGCCGTCTGGCAGCTCCTGCAGCAGCGGGGCGGTATGCCCAAGGACGGGGAGATCGGCTTCTCGCTCTACGAGCTCAGGAAGATACTCGGCTGGTCGGACGACTCGGGCGGCGCCTACAGGGAGATTCGGGACTCCCTGCTCAGGATCGCTACCACGTCTATGCAGTCCAAAAACGCCTTCTACTCCGCGGAGGAGAAGCGCCGGATCGTCGACACCTTCAACATCTGGAGCGTGCACTTCGCCGAGCACGAGGTGAGGGGACAGACCGTGCGCGAGCGGCACGTGCTGCGCTTCCACCCCATCTTTATCCGCAATTACGTGGCCCAGTACCTGCGCGGGATCGACTCGGACTTCTACTGGGGCCTGCGCTCCCCGATCAGCAAGCGGCTCTACCGCCTCGTGGACCTGCAGCGCGCCGGCGGGCTCTCTTGGGAGACGGACCTCTTCGGCGTCCGGGACCAGGTGCCCCTCGACTACCAGTACCCCTCGCAGATAAAACGGGCCCTCCAAAAAGCCCACGACGAACTCACCGAGAAAGATTTCCTCTCCGGGGTCGAGTACGAGGGCAAGACCAGGGTGACCTACAACATCTCGCGGGCGTTCGCGCGGCGCCAGAAGGCCCGCGAGCTCTCGGGGGAGCCCAAGGAGGCCTTCGCGGTCGAGCGCCTGATCCTGGAAGGCATAGACGGCCAAACCGCCAGGGATTTGGTCTTGGCCCACGGCCCCGACAAATGCCTCTTCTACGCCGGCGCCGTGGACGGCCAGAGAAGGGTTGCCTCCCGCGCGGGCTGGATCGTGGCCGCCATAAAGGAAGGGTGGGCCATAAAGGACGCAACGCAGGCAACGCCCCAAGACCCCCTGCCGGATTCCTCGGAGCGGTCCGTGCCCGCGCGAGACCCCGCGCCCGCGAACGAGGCGAACGAGGCAACCGTGCCCCCTCCCCCGCCGGAACCCGACGCAGCGGCGGCCGAGGCCTGGGCTTCCGTCCTGGGCGACGTCTCGAGCGGGACGGACGACTCCTACCTTGGGGTGTGGTTCGACGGTATCGTCCCGGTCGGCCTCTCGAACACGGCCCTCACCGTCTGGGTGCCAAACCCCTTCGCCAAGGAGTACATCGAAACCCGCTTCAAGAACACCATCGAGCCCGCCCTGGAAGCCAGGATCGGCGAAGGAGCGCGGCTGCGCGTCACGTACCACCCATAATACTCCTGCGGGTCGCGGCCATCCGTCCCGGATCTTTCGTACGCTTCCCTAGCTCTGAGGTATTATGGGTAGGTAATCCCGGGTGGAGGTGCTGCCGTTTGCGGGCTCTCGGCCGCTCGGCGCGGAGGATGCCGGTAGACGCCCCGAACGCCGCAGCCGCTGCCCCTACCCCTCGAGAGGCGTCAGGAGAGGCTCAGAGGGGCTCCTGGCGCTTCTGAGGCCCTGTCTGGCCGGGGTTCCCGAGGGGTACGGGCTCGGATTCGAGCACGCGGCGCCGCCGTTTGGCGCCGCCGTTTTGCTGGCGGGCGGGTAAACTCCGGTCATGGCGCGCAAGAAGATGACGACGTATGTAGACGAGGACCTGCTGCGCTCGGCGAAGATCGTCGCCGCGAAGAGGGACGGCAAGATCTACGAGGTCTTCGAGGAGGCGCTCAGGCGCTACCTCCAGGGGGCCTCGTCCGGGGAGGCCGACGGGGGTGGTGCTTCCCTGGCCGACGCCCTCTCCGGGCGCCCGGGGGGAGCCCGTCGCGCGCCGGGGGAGCCGGGGGTGCCGCGCGAGGAGGCCGCGAGGCTTCCGGAAGGCGGGACGCTCTCCGACGCGGTGCTCGCCGAGCGCGAGGGCCGCGACTACTAGCCGCGGTCTTCCGGGTTGATCCTCTACCTGGACACCTCCGCCCTGGTCAAGCTCTACGCCGACGAGCCGGGGCTTTGGGAGGTGGAGAGCTCCGTCCAGGGGGGCGCGCGTGGTGGCCGTCTCCGAAATCGGCCACGTCGAGGCCCGCTCCGCCCTGGCCCGCAAGGAGCGCGAGGGGGCTTTCTCCGCCGACGAGCACGACACCGCCGTGGGGCGGCTCCGTCGAGACTTCCTGGGGGTCTACCTGCCCCGCCCGGTCACGGGTGAGGTGATCGCCCGCGCGGGCGATCTGGCACGCAAACACGCCCTGAGGGCGTACGACGCCGTCCACCTGGCGACGGCCCTGGTATTACGCGAAGAGGCCCAGGAACTCGCGAAGGGCGGCCGGGAGGCGGGAGAACCCGCCGCACGAGAGGGCGACGAACCGCGGGTCGCCATGATGACCTTCGACGACCCCCTCACGAGGGCCGCCGGCAAAGAAGGCCTCGTCCACCCCCAGTAACGCTCAACGCTCGCGCGGATAGCGGTGGCCAAGCCAGCACACGCTGCGGCGCCAGGCTCGGAGGCCAGCCTTTCCCTTAATGCTGGATTACTGCATGCAGTAATCCAGTAACGCAGTATTCATGGGTTCGTGATCGCCGCGTGGGCGCTCAACGCCCGTCGATCCGGTCCTTTATCCGGTCCGACAGGTCGGGATCGGCCTCGAGCTCGTCCAGCAGCGCCCGCACCACCTCAGCCCCCTTCGCGCCGGCGTCCAGGGCGTAGAGTTTGAGGCGCCTGTGACGCTCGGCGTCGAGGTCCACCGTGATCCGCACCGGCTTCTTGGGGCCCTTCGGCCGGTCCGCCCGCGCCTCCTGGCCCTCCTGCGTGGGGGCGCTCCCGCCGCGCAGCGTGCGTCCGATCTTGGACCGCCGTCCGTCGCCGGTCCCGCGGCCGCCCAAAAAATCCGATGCCCGGGGCGCCCTCTCCCCGCTCACGGCGACTCCCCGAGCAGCTCCGCGGCCACGGCCTCGTACGCCCCGAGGTCCGAGATGGGTTCCCCGAAGGCCCTCGCGTAGCCCACCCTGGCCGGGATCTCCGCCCGCATCACCGGCAGGCCCATCCCCTCCATCTCGCCCCTGGCGTCCCTGCCGTCGCGCGCCGTCCGCTGCACCCTCGTGAGGAGCACCCGGAACGAGAGCTCGTTGAGGGCCTCCACCTCGGCGACGAGCTCCAGCGTCGCCATGACCCGGTCGAGGTCTATGTCCGTCGGCGGCACGGCCACCAGCGCCACGTCCGCGGCCAAAAGCGCCGCCCGGGCTATCGCGAGGTCCCCGGGCGGCGTGTCAAGGACGACGTGCTCGTAGTCGCCGGCGACGCCCTTGATCCTCCTGTGGACGTCCTTGACCGCCATCCCCACCACCTCGAAGGGCACCGAGCCCCCGGCCTCCTCGGCGCCGGCGGCCCACGACAGAGCCGACCCTTGCGGGTCGCAGTCCGCGAGCAGCGTCCTGCCCCGCCGCGAGAGGCCCGCCGCCAAAAAGTAGGAGGTGACGGTCTTCGCCGTCCCGCCCTTCAGGTTCGCCACCGCCACCCTCAACCCGCACCCTCCCGCCTTTTTACTGCATTACTGCACCACGTTGTTGCTGCATTACTGCATCTTGACGAATGGTACGGGTTTCGGGCCATCGCCGCAAGCTCCCTGCGCGCGGCCGGGTTTTCTGGCGGTAGTTTCTCCGAAGGCCGTTCTCGCCGCTGCGGACACCCGGCGTAGGGGACGGGTAATCGGGAGCGTTTCTCGTCGGTGGCGGGCAATGTCCGGACCTCGACACAGTCGACTCGCTGCTCAACATCGCCATCGAGTACCGGGACAGGGTCGACCCTGACGTCGTCATGCCGAGCATCAACTGGCGGACGGGCAAGGCCAAGCAGCGCATCAACAAGGCCCCGGCGGAGCCTTCCGCTACGTAAGATCTCGCGGCCGCCTCTGGGTTCACCGAGACCGCACCGGGGCCGCTGACCCCGTGCCTTCCGCGGGCGTCCCGGTCGAACCCACCACAGGCGGCATCATGGACGAGCAGTTGTCCCTACTCTTGCCGCCGGAGCGGACGTGGTCGTTCGCTTCGCCGCCAGCACCGGTGTCAAATTGTCGGCGGAGAACCCACGCGCCGACCGCTTCACGAACGTGATCGGCACGTTGAAACCTCTGGAGGCCGCGCCGTCGCGGCGTCGGGAGATTCGTCGTCGTTTTAGCTGGGGCAGCGCTGGGCGAGGTCCATCCGCCGGTGGATAGAGGACGAACCGTTATAAATCCGATGCCACGGCTCGCACACTCGAGACTTCGGTGAACAAGTCATAGCCCCACTACTCGCGGCGCTTAGCGCCGCCAGGACAAA
>CADCUW010000646.1 GCA_902805985.1 uncultured Rubrobacteraceae bacterium | reverse complement strand
GAGACGGCGTCGGCGGCCGCGGAGGTGATCCCGGCGGCGCCGACACCCATCCCGAGAAGCGCCAGGGCCACGACGTAGATGGAGGCGCCCACCGCGTAGGAGGAGACGAACAAGAGGCACACCACCAGCAGCGCGAGGCTGCCGAGCAGCACCGCCCGCGGGCCGATCCGGTCGGAGAGGCGGCCAGCGTAGGGAGAGAGCACGGCGACCGCCACCGCGCTCGGCGCCAGCGCCAGGCCCGCGGAGAGCGTGGACAGCCCGCCCTGACCGACCAGGAGCAGCGGGGTCAGGAACAGGGCGCGGCCCAGGTAGGCGAACTGCGCCAGCAGCCCCACGGCGGAGGCCGCGATGAAGGTGCGGTTGCCGAAGAGCTCCGGGGGGGCGAACGGACTGTCGGCGGTCCGGATCCGGGCCGAGAACATGAGGGCGGCGAGGACGGCGCATCGAGGTCGGCTGCGGTGATGCGGCCCCACCGCTTGAGCGCCAGCAGCGAGAATCAGTCAGATCCGTAGCGCCCCAGCGTGGCGAGGCCGCCGCGCCGGCCCCACCCCTGCCAGTCCGAGGCGTGGAGCAGGCGGTGTTGCTCCATCTCGAGCACGACCGTCGAGGACTGGACCAGCTCCTCGAGCTCGTCCCTGGGGATCTCGACCGGCACCCTCCAGCGGGTCGCCTCCCACTCCAGCCACGCCTCGATGCCCTCCCCGTCCAGCGCAGCACCGTTGGCCCTCTCGTGCAGCCTCAGCAGGCAGCGCGGGGCCGGGTGGGGGGCCTCCGCGTTCTGGGCAGCCACCTCAAGGCCGCCCGTTCCTCGGGTCCAGACGCTCGGGGAAGACGTTCGCCCAGATCTCTAGGTCCGTGAGGATCCGCGCGAAACAGGATGAAGACCGACGGACCTCAACAGGTCATGGTCACCGACACCCTCGAGGGCGAGAACGTCCTGCCGGATTGGCAGCCTCTCCAACCGCGACGCTAGTACCATGGAGGGCCGCGATCACCCTAGTGCCCGGTCTTTACCGAAAGACCGCTACTCGAGCGTGGAGAACCCGGCCCGCGGGGATCAGTCCTCCGGTCCGCGCACCGTCTGCCCCTGATGCGCGACGGCCATGCGCGAGAGGTCGTGGGAGAGGCCGCGGCTGGCGCGTCCTTCGAGGCGGGGTGAGGTCGTGACCCGGACGGAGAGGAGGCGTTCGATGGGGACGCCGTTCTCGCGCAGCAACTCTTCCAGGTGTTCGTCTTCGAGGGACTCGAGGGGCCTGAGGCCGCCCACGTCCCTGTAGGTCTCCGCGGTCAGGGCCAGGGAGGCGCCGGAGAATTGCCAGTGCTCGGCCTTTCCGGTGAGGTTGGTGTCAGCGAGGAGCTTCTGGTGACGCGTTTGGCCCTTCTCGGCGTGCAGGCGCAGGACGTCGGGGGGCAGGGTTCCGGCGTCGGCCAGGTCGATGCGCCCGCCGATGGCCTTCGCACCCGCCTCCACGGCTCGCAGTTGGGTTGCCAGCCAGTCGGGCGCCACGATGGTGTCGGCATCGGTCGAGCAGATCAAACCCCCAGTGCCTCGGACGGCCAGCAGGCGCTTGCAGGCCGCCTCCATCCCGATCCTCCGGGCGAGGCCGGAGCCGGCTCCCGGGCCTTCGAGCGCGTAGAGCCGCAGCCCGGGATGGTCGGCGGCGACCGCAGCCGCGCGCGCCTCGGTCCCGTCGGTGCAGCGGTCGAGCACGAGGAGGACCTCGTACTCGTCCGGGGCCACGCCCCTCTGATGGGCGAGCGCCCGTAGGCAGGTGCCGACGAGGTCCTCCTCGTCGCGCGCGGGCACGACGACGCTGGCCCGGAGGGTTGTGCTTGGCGGCGCGGGCCTCACCCGGGGAAGGGGTCTCCCCGCTCGATGGGTTCGCGCCCTTCCTCGTAGTCCTCGTCGGCGCCGTGGGTGAGGATCCCCACGAGCGCCCCGTCGCGGCCGTAGCGGACGACGAACGACTCGCCCCGGTCCTCGAAGGCGCGCTCGTCCCACCCGCCGTCCCACGACCAGTACTTGAGCGTCTTCTCTCCGATGGTGGACCAGAAGCCGGGGGCCATGCTCCACGCCGCCTCGCCGCCGGCGATCACGGTGCCGGCGATGCGGCCGTGCTCCAGCGCGTCCCCCCAGTGCTCGACGCTCACGTGCCGGCCCGCCGACTCGTTAAAGGCGCTTGCGATATCCCCGACGGCGAAGACGCCGGGCCCGCTCGTGCGCATCGACGAGTCCGTTACCACGCCCCCTTCCACCTCCAGCCCGGCCCCCTCCGCGAGCCCGAGGCGCGGCTCGACTCCCGTCCCGAAGAGGACCGTGCCAGCCGAGATGTCCTCACCGCCCTCCACGGCGATGGAGTAACCGCCATCCCGGCGCTCTATACCCTCAAGCGCCGTGCCGAGGCGCAGGTCCACACCGTAGTCCTCCAGCCAGCCCCGGATACGCCCACCGACCTCCCCGCCGAGGCGCTCCCCTTGCGGGACCTCCTCCAGGCTGACGAGCGTCACGTCCGCGCCCCGCAACGAGAGCGAGGCCGCCGCCTCGCACCCGATAAACCCGCTCCCCACGACCACGGCCCGGTCGCCCTTGCCGACCCGCTCCCGGAGCCGGGCGGAGTTCTCCAGAGTGCGCATGACCAGTATCTCGGGGTCATCTGCGCCCGGCACCGGGATGCGGACGGGCTCTGAGCCCGTGGCGAGGACGCAGGCGTCGTAGGAGAACCGTTCGCCCGCGTCGGTCTCGACCACGGCCCGTTCGCGGTCCAGGGCTTCGACCACCGTGGAGAGCCGCAGCCCGACGTCGTTCTCGCGGTACCAGTCTTCGGTTTCCATGGGGAGGTCTTCCCGGTTTGACTCGCCGCGCAGAAAGTCCTTGGTGAGCGGCGGGCGGTTGTAGGGAGGGTAGGATTCGGTGGAGAGGATCTCGACGCGCGCCAGGCCGCCGGCGTTCCGGTAGGCCCTGGCGGTGGCGAGCCCCGCCGGGCCACCGCCGACGATGATGAGCCGCTCGTCCCGGTTCAAGCGCGGGCCTCGAAGAGGTCCAGACGGTAGTCCGGTTCGGCCACGGATTCCGTCAGGGTCAGGGTGGTGTGGGCGACGAGCAGCCCGTGTACCTCGTCTCCTTGCAGCGGGTAGGTCCGCGTCTCGCGGCGCCAGTGGACCGCGAGCAGGGCGCCTCCCGGCGCGAGGATGGTCTCGAACGCGTCAAGCATCGCGAGCATCTCTTCCCGTGGGAAGTAGTACAAAACTTCGGAGGCGAGGATCAGGTCGAACGGGCCCTCGGGCATCTCCTCTGGCAGGGTACGACGCTCCACCCTGACGTGTTCCAACCCCCTGAGCCTCTCCCGGGCCGCCGCCACGGCCCTCTCCGAGACGTCAACGGCGAGCAGCTCGTCGCACAGCCCCGCAAGCATCTGGGTGAAGACCCCGATCGAGGCCCCGGCCTCGAGCGCGCGGCGAAAGCGCCGGTCGCCGAGGACATCGAGGGTGCGGCGGTATTTCGCCCGCTCGTAGTCGCTGGTCTCGAAGTTCCAGGGGTCAGGCGAAGTGGTGTAGAGCTCCTCAAAGTACTCCCGGTCGAGGCGTTCGCTCACGGGAGGCGTTCCCCGATGGCCGCCCTGCCCCGGCGCGCGAGGGCCGGCTCCAGCCGGTGTTGCAGCAGGAAGAGCTCAAGGTCCCTCCGCGCCCGGTCGAGGGGGCCCGCCGTGGCGAACGGGTGCGACCCGACGGCCCTGGAGGCCTCATCCAAAATATCCCGGCAGGCGGACGCGACCGCCTCCCTTAGCTGGGTCGAGAACCCCGAGAGAGAGGCCCCCCGGTCGGCGTCGGCCGTGGCGGCGGCGAACTCCAGCCAGCGGTCGATGGTGCCCTGCGCGGTCAGCAGTTCGCCGGCGGCGAGCGAGACTAGATCGTCGGCCTCCCTGCCGGCGGACTTGGCGGCGAGCACGTCGAGGGCCGAGCCGACGGCGAGGTCCGCGATGCCGGCCCAGGTGACGGCGGTCCGGACGGCGTCCCTGGAGAAGTACGGCTCGCTTAGAAGCTCGCCCGGCCGGCCGAGCACCGCCAGCACCCGCGCCCCGTCGAAGACGACCCTGTGGCTCTCCGAAGACCTCATCCCGTGTCCGCGGAACCATGTGGTATCTACTTCCGCACCCTCCCAGAGGTCCACGTAGGCGACCAGCGGCGGACCCGGTGCGCCGTCCTCCGCGCGCACGAGGACCACGGCGCGGTCGAGGCCCGTCGAGCCCGAGCAGAACGTCTTGACCCCGGAGACGCGCGCGCCGCCCTCCACGAGGCGGGCCGGCTCGCCCTCACCCGGGATCGGGTCCGCGCCCCAGACACCCAGGCGCAGCTCGCCTGCGGCGACGGCCTCCAGCTCGGCCGATCGCAGCGGTTCCGGCGCGAGGACTGAGACCCGCTCGACGGCGTTGAAGTGGCCGTCCAGGATACGCCCGACGGAGCCGTCAGCCCGGGCCACGGCGCGCAGCGCGCGCCACTCCCGCTCGAACGTGACGGGCCTGTCCTCACCGCGCCCCGGCGCGGTCATGCCGAGGACGCCTGAGGCCGCGAGACCGCGGAACGGCTCCTCGGGGAATGCCGGCTCGGCGTCCCTGGCCGTGGCGCTGGCGGAGATCTCGGCCAGAACCTCGTCCAGCTCTCTGGGCTTCGTGCGATGGTCGTGGCCGGAAGTCCTCATCCTCATATCGGCCAAACTTTATACGAAGGCGGACCCGGTGCAAGGGGAACGCTCATACACTCGCGACGTCTCCCGGGTTGCCTACCGGGAGCCTCCCCACCATCCCACTCAGCACCACGGGCGTCAAATCGCGGGACCTTGCCATCGAGACGAGCGGCGCGACGAGATCCACCGTCCGCCCGCAACCGTCTCTCAACGCGCCAGGACCGACCGCGTCGTGCATCAGCACGACCGCCCCGGCCTCCATCCCGGGGGCGAGACGGTCGAGCATCTCGTCCACGGTGCCGCCGCGCCAGTCCTCGCTATCGGCGGTCCAGCCGACCAGTCGCAGGCCGAGTTCGCCTGCCACTTCGACCGTGTCGCCCGTAACGACGCCCCACGGGGCGCGCCAGTCATGGGCCTTGTGGCCGAGGCCGCGCAAGGTCCGAAGCCCGTCCCTGGCGTCGGCCTGGATCTCCGCCGCCGTCAGCCGGTCGTGGCGCGCGTGCCGATCGCAGTGGAAGGCGACCTCGTGCCCCTCCTCCACCATCCGGCGCAGAAGCCCCGGATGGCGCCCCGCCGGCCGGGCAACCACGAAGAAGGTCCCCCGCGCGCCCGCATCCGCCAGCGCGTCCAGGACCTGAGGCGTCCAGACCGGGTCCGGGCCGTCGTCGAACGTCAGCGCGACTCTCCCGCTCAAACCCAACGCTCCGACGCTTCGGACGACCGTTCGGTCCAGGCCGGATCGCCGAGCACGGTTTTCAGGGGCGATCCGGCCCAACCAAAGGCCGGTCGAACCGGGGAAACACAGATCGCCGCCGGCAAACCCGGAAGCCTGAAACCCGTAGTCTCCCCGTCAGTTGTTGCCCTCCGAGGGACGGGATGCCGGGTCGGAGCCCCGGGGGCCTTCGGGACGGCGGCGCAGCGCGATGTGGAGCTCTTTGAGCTGGTCTTCCGAGACGGGGCCGGGGGCGTCCATCATCTCGTCGCGGGCGGCCTGGGTCTTCGGGAAGGCCATGACCTCGCGGATGTTCGGCTGGTCACGAAGGACCATTATCAGGCGGTCTATCCCCGGCGCTATGCCGCCGTGCGGCGGCGCGCCGTAGCGGAAGGCCGTCAGCATGGCGCCGAAGCGCCGCTCGGCCTCCTCGGCTCCTATGCCGATCACGTCGAAGACCCGCTGCTGGATGTCGGGGCGGTGGATCCTGATGCTCCCGGAGGCGAGCTCTGTCCCGTTCGCCACGAGGTCGTAGAGCTGGCCAATGATCTTGAGCGGCTCCGTCTCCAGCAGCGCGAGGTCCTCCTCCCGCGGCATGGTGAACATGTGGTGCATCGGCTCGACGCGTCCCTCGTCCTCGTTCCACTCGAAGAGCGGGAAGTCCGTAATCCAGCAGAGGCCCAGCACCCCGTCGTCGGCGAGGCCTAGCGCGTCCCTGAAGTGGAGCCGAAGTCGGCCGAGACTCTCGAAGACCACGGGATCCTTATCCGCGACGAAGAACAGGTAGTCGCCCTCCTCCGTCCCGAGGGATTCGCGAAGCGCGGCCTGCTCCTCGTCGGAGAAGAACTTGGCGATCGGGCCCTTGAGGGAGCCTTCCTCGGCCTTCATGTAGGCGAGGCCGCGGGCGCCGGCGGTCTTGGCGACGTCCGTGATCTCACCCTCGATCCGGCCCCGCGAGAGGTCCCCGAGGCCGCCCACCGCGATGCCCCGCACCGAGCCTCCCGAGGCGACGGCCCCGCTGAAGACCTTGAACTCCGAGCCGGCAACGACGTCCGAGACGTCCTTTATCTCGAGCCCGAATCGGATGTCCGGCTTGTCCGAGCCGTAGCGGTCCATCGCCTCCGCGTAGGTGAGGCGGGGGAACGGTTTTTCGAGGACGTCCTTCTCCGTCATGCCCTCGACGATCTCGGTGAACAGCTTCTCGACGAGATCGAGGACTTCGTCCTGGGTGGTGTAGCTCATCTCCAGGTCGAGCTGGGTGTGCTCGGGCTGGCGGTCGCCGCGCTGGTCCTCGTCGCGCAGGGCCCGGGCGATCTGGAAGTACCGCTCGAAGCCCGCGACCATCAGGAGCTGCTTGAACTGCTGGGGGGACTGCGGCAGCGCGTAGAACTGACCCGGGTAGAGGCGGGCGGGTACCAGGTAGTCGCGGGCGCCCTCGGGGGTGGAGGCCGTGAGGAGCGGGGTCTCTATCTCGACGAACTCGCGGGCGTCGAGGAAGTCCCTTATGTGCTTGACGACCCTGTGGCGGAAGAGGATGTTGTCGCGCATCTTCTCGCGGCGCAGGTCCAGGTAGCGGTACTTCAGGCGCAGCGTCTCGTCCACGGGTCGGTCGCGTTCTATCTCAAAGGGCGGGGTCTCAGAGGTGTTGAGGATCTCGAGGCTCGTCGCCTGGACCTCGATCTCGCCCGTCGGAAGCTCGGTGTTCTCGTTGCCGGGGGGACGGGCCGTCACTTCTCCCTCGACGGAGATCGACCACTCCGGCCTGAGCGACTCGGCCGCGGCGAAGACCTCGGCGTTGTCTGGGTGGAAGGTGATCTGGGTGATACCCCACCTGTCGCGCAGGTCGATAAAGACGAGGCCCCCGTGGTCGCGGCGGCGGTGGACCCACCCGGCGAGCCTGGCCGTCTCGCCGACGTTCTCCTTGCGTAGGCCACCCGCGTCCTGCGTCCTGTAAGGGTTCTTGGGGTCCATCTTCTGCCTCCTGGTCATCGCTTGCCCGCCCGGTCTCCGGTGGGCGTGGGATCTCTGAATGTTAGCCGAAAAAGGCCGCCCCGATGGGCGCGCGGGCCGTCCCCCGCATTCGTTGCGTGCATTTGGCTCCCGTGCTAAGTTAGCGCAGGTCCGGCCGGGAGCCCGTCGGCGGGCCACGATCATCGGGGCGGCCGGGGGAGAGGTTGATCGCAGGTATCGGCGCCAAGAGAGTGTCCGCGCGGCTCATCGTGCTCGCGACCCTCCTCTGCACGCTCCTCTTGCTAGCCGCCTGCGGGGGCGGCGGGGACGAGGCGAGCGTGCCGGAGGTGCCGCCCCCAGCCCAGACTCCCGCGCCGGTTCTGCCGGGGGGGACCGTCGGGGTGGGGCAGGCCGAGACGACCGCGGATCCGCCCTTCACGCTAAACACGGCGCAGCCCGTCCCGCCGAACTTCAGCGAGGCTTACGGGCGGCGGGCCAGGATCGCCGTCCAGTTCTACAAGCTGGACGAGGACGCCCTCGACTACCCGCAGGGCCTCTCGGTGGACCGGCAGGTGCGAGACGGGATGGAGGAGCTGAGGGTCCAGTACCCGACGATTGAGTTCTTTAGCTACGACATCTCGAACCCGGGCGCTGCGGCCGGCGAGGGTGAGTTGCGGGAGGGGGAGTACGGCACGCTCGCCGCGCAGCTCGGGGTTGGGATCACGCCGTTCGTCGCGATGCTCGCGCCGACGTCTGAGGGCGAGTACGTAGTCACAAACCTCTTCCAGGGCTACACCCCGCAGCCCGTCCTCAGCCAGGCGCTCTTCGATCTGGCCGCCGTGGAGGTCGAGGACAACACGAGCGACGTGGACGTGGTCCTCGAGACCGTGGAGGTGACCGACGAGGGTGGCGGTATCGAGTTCTTTAGCGTCCAGAACCGCACGGAGAGGTCGGTGAACCTCCAGGGCTACACCTTGCGGGTCCTGAGCCCCGAGGACGCCCAGGTCGACCCGGACGCCCCCCAGGTGACCATAAACAGCGACGTCAGGGTCGCGCCCCAGGCGAGCGCCTCCGTCGGACGCGTCCCCGACGTGGTGGACGCCGGCGGGGAACAGGTCTCCGGCACCTTCGAGGGCGGGACGAGCCTGGAGCTGGCCCCCGGGGATCAGGTGGCCCTCCTCGACCCCGGCGGCGCGGTGGCCTCGACACTTACGATCTAGCCCGCAAACCCGCTCTGCGGCTGACATTTCGCCCCCGTGAGATACACTAGCCGGACCATGCAGGACCCTGTCTACCTGGACAACGCCGCCACCACGCCGCTTGACCCGCGGGTGCTGGAAGCCATGCTCTCCCACCTCGGCGCCAACCGAGGAAACCCGTCTTCGATCCACGCCAGGGGAACGGCCGCGGGTGCGTCCATCGAGGAGGCCCGCCTATCCGTCGCCGCGCTCCTCGGCGCGTCGCCGGGGGAGATCTTCTTTACCGCCGGCGGTACGGAGGCCGACTGCCTCGCCGTCCTCGGCCTCGCCCGCGCCGCCGGCCCAGATAGGCGACACCTGGTCGTCTCGGACCTCGAGCACGCCGCCGTGCGCGAGTCCGCGCGCGAACTTGAGGCAGAGGGCTTCGAGGTCACCTGGCTCGGGGTTGACGGGCACGGCCTCGTGGACGTGGACGAGTTCGCCGCCGCCCTCCGCCCTGACACGGCCCTGGCGGCCGTGATGTGGGCCAACAACGAGGTTGGCACCGTGCAGCCCGTCCGGGAACTCGCCGCCGAGTGCGCGCGGCGCGGCGTGCCGTTCCACTCTGACGCGGTGCAGGCGGCGGGCAGGGAACCCATCGATGTCAGGGAGGTCGGGGTCTCGACGCTCGCCATCTCGGGGCACAAGCTCTACGGACCTCAGGGCGTCGGCGCGCTCTACGTGCGCGAGGGTACGCCCGTCGCCCCGATACTCTTCGGCGGCGGGCAGGAGGAGGGCCTCCGTAGCGGGACCGAGAACGTCGCCGGTATAGCGGGCCTCGGGGCGGCGGCAGGTCTCGCCCGCGAGGAACTGGACCGGAGGATCCACCACGAGACCGAACTGCGCGACCGGCTCATCGAGGGCCTGCTCGCCCTGCCCGACGTCGGGCTGAACGGGCACCCCGGGCGCCGCCTCTCCAACAACGTCCACGTCTCCGTCCGGGGCG
>CADCUW010000645.1 GCA_902805985.1 uncultured Rubrobacteraceae bacterium | reverse complement strand
GTCTCGCGGAAGCCTAAAGACAGGTAGAGGGTCCTCGCGGCCCGGTTTGTCGGGCGGACCTCGAGGTGGACGAGGCGGGCGTCCGGGTAGGCTGAGAGGGCGCCCCGGATCATGGCCCGGGCGTGGCCGCGTCCGCGGTATCCTGGACGCACGGCGACGTTGGTGACGTGCAGCTCGTCGAGGACGCTCCTCACCCCGATCTGCCCGATGACCTCATCCCCCTCTTCCAGGACCAGGTAGAGGCCGAACGGGCTCTCGAGCTCGCTGCGCCAGATGGCCTCGCTCCACGGCTTCGGCAGCGAGGCCGCGTCTATCTTCATCACCGCCGCCAGATCAGAGGATCTCATCCGGCGCAGGAACGTCCCGGCCTCGGGCTCCCTCACGACCGACCCCACGGGTTCAGATCGCGCCGGACCTCCGCGTCGGGCTCCCGGACGTAGATCGGAACGAGCTCCTCAGCGCTTACCGGGGATAGGTCGGCAGACATCACGTGCCCGACCGCCGAGACCCGGTTCAACGGTGAATCGTCTTGGGGTATGTGGCCGAGGCGTTCGAGATCCTCCCTGTAACGGACCGCCCCGTCGCCGACGACGAGTGGGCCGCCATCCGCGGAGAGCTCGGCCGGTTTCACGCAGCTGACCCCGGTCGCCGGGCCGTCCGGGGAGAACCGGCGGGCGAACACCTCCCCCCTCCTGGCGTCGAGGACGGCGAGCACGTCCGGCCGGCAGGCGAGGGCGGGGGCGGCGAGGGCGTCCAGGGTGGAGTTCCTGGCGAGGGGCGAGCCGGTGCCGAGGGCGAGGGCGCGGGCCGTGGCGGCGGCGATGCGGATGCCGGTAAAGGTTCCGGGGCCAACCCCGCAGAGGACGCGGTCCACCGAGGAGAGCTTCTCGCCCGCGAGGCCAAGGGCGGCGTGTACGGCGGGGAGGAGGACTTCGGAGGCGCTCCCGGAAGGTTTATTGGAAGGAACGGAGATCTCGGCCAGTATCCTGCGCCCGCCCGCTTCGGCCCTGGCGAGGGCTACGGTGGTCACGGAGGTCGAGGCGTCGAGCGCCAGGATCAGCACGCCGACAACCGCCCCGCGACGGGCCCGCGTACTTCCGCCCGGCGGGTCGCGGGGGTCTCGTGGCCGAGGTGCACGACGGTCGGCTTCTCTATTGCTTCCAGGGCGGGCTCGGCCCACTCTATGAACGTCACGGCGTCGGGACTTATGTAGTCGTCGATCTCCAGAACGTCCGGCGCCTCGATTCCCTCCAGCCGGTAGAGGTCGAGGTGGTTTACCGTAACCGGCTGCCCGCCGAGCTCACCCTCGTAGCCGCGGGCGAACTGGTAGGTCGGGCTCGTCACGCGCTCGCGGACGCCTAGAGCCCTGGCGGCGGCGCGGACGAAGGTGGTCTTTCCGGCGCCGACCTCACCCGAGAGGACGACGACGTCGCCGGGTTCGAGCTTGCCGGCCACGCGGGACGCGAGGTCCTCCAGGGCGTCCTCGTCGAGCCCGTCCAACTCCACCGTCCGGCCCCTACCAGAGCCCGGGCTGCAGCGGCTCCGGCTCGGCGGAGCGGGTGACGTTCAGGGTCTCGTAGGTGGAGGGGCGCTCGGCCTCGAGGAGCTCCGGCAGGCGGGAGAAGTCCGAGACGAGGAGGGCCCGGTCGGCCGGGGTGTAGAGGGCGCGGGAGAGGGAGAGCGTCGGGAAGACGTAGCGACCGTCAAGGGGGATGGCCCGGCCCCGGATGCGCGCGGCCGACTCTTTTCTTCCCGTTAGCACCCGGCTCGCGAGATCCCCCATCGCGACGACGACCAGCGGGTCCACGGCGGCGAGCTGGGAGAGCAGGTACGGCCGGCAGGAGCTGACCTCGGAGGGCTTGGGCGGCCGGTGCGGCGAGCCCGGCGGGCGGCACTTGACGAGCGTCGTCAGGTAGGCCCTGTCGCGACCGACGCCGACCGAGTCGAGCAGCCGGTCGAGGAGCATTCCGGAGGCGCCCATAAAAGGCTTCCCCTTGGCGTCCTCGTTAAAGCCCGGCGCCTCGCCGACGACGAAGAGGCCCGCGTTGAGCGGCCCCTCGCCGAAAACGACCCTGGTCCTTGACTGGCACAGGCCGCACTTCGTGCAGCCCAGAGCCTCCTTCTGGGCCTCCGCGAACTCCAAATTCCTAGATCTCGTCGCTCTCTGGAAGGGTAAGACCGAGGATGATGTAGACGGCGAGCACCGGCACGAGGCTGACACCGGGGATCGCGATGGCGAGCACGGCTGTCACCAGCCGCACCACGTTCGAGCTCCAACCCTGTTGCCGGGCCAGCCCACCGCACACGCCGAACACCCAGCGGTCCCTCTTTGCCCTCTGGAAACGCAAAACCACACCTCCCCCGGCCAC
>CADCUW010000644.1 GCA_902805985.1 uncultured Rubrobacteraceae bacterium | reverse complement strand
GCTGCTGCACGAGAGCGAGGAGCGCTTCCGGCTCCTTGTCGAGGGCGTCAAGGATTATGCGATCTTCATGCTCGACCCCGAGGGGCGCGTCGTCACCTGGAACCGGGGGGCAGAGCGCATCAAGGGCTACCGGTCCGACGATATCCTGGGCCAGCACTTCTCGGCCTTCTACACCGAGGCGGACGTCGAGCGCGGGCATCCGGCGGCGGAGTTGCGCATCGCGGCGGCCGAGGGCAGCTACGAGGAGAGGGGCCTGCGGGTCCGCAAGGACGGGTCCCGGTTCTGGGCGAACGTCGTCATTACAGCCCTGAGGGACCAGGACGGGGACATCCGCGGCTTCGCCAAGGTCACGCGGGACATAACGGAGCGTGTGGAGGCCGAGGAACGCGAGCGCATGCTCCTGCGAGAACAGGTGACCCGGGAGCAGTTCTCCCGCATCCTGGAGAGCATAAGCGACGCCTTCTTCGCGGTCGACGAGACGTGGCGGTTTACCTACGTCAACCGCAGGGCGGAGGAACTCTGGGGCCGCTTCCGGGCTGACCTGCTCGGGAGGGAGATCTGGAGAGAGCTTCCCCAGCTCGTAGGCTCGGAACTCCACCAGCAGATGACGCTCGCGGCGGAGCGGCGGGCGACCACAGAGTTCGAGACGGCCTCCCCGGTACTCGGCACGTGGGTGGCGGGCCAGATCTACCCTTCCGACGACGGCCTCTCCGTGTACTTCCGGGACGTTACCGCATCCAGGCTGGCCGGGGAGGAGATCAAGCGCAGCACCGAGCGTTACCGGAGCTTTGTCGAGCTATCGACCGAGGGCATCTGGCGCTTCGAGCTCGAGGAGCCGGTACCGACCGACCTGCCCGCCGAAGAGCAGATAGAGCGGTTCTACAGCCACGGCTACCTGGCCGAGTGCAACGACGCGATGGCGGCGATGTACGGCTTCTCCCGCGCCGAGGAGTTGGTTGGGGCGCGCCTGGGAGAGTTCCTGCCCCGCTCCGTGCCCGAGAACCAGGCGTACCTGGAAGCCTTCGTGCGCTCGGGCTACCGGGACACCGACGCCGAGTCCGAGGAGCCCGACAGCCAGGGCAGGCCAAAGAACTTCCTGAACAACTTGACGGGCGTCGTCGAAGACGGGCGCCTGGTTCGGGCCTGGGGGATACAGCGGGACGTCACCGAGGTCCGGCTCGCCGAGAGGCTGCAGCGCTTCCTGGCCGAGTCGAGCGACGCGCTTGCGGCCTCGCTCGACTACCGGGCGACGCTCTCCAACGTCGCGCGCCTGGCGGTGCCAACGCTCGCGGACTGGTGCGCCGTGGACGTCCTCGGTAAGGACGGCGCGCTGGAGCGGCTCGCCGTCGAGCATCCCGACCCCACGAAGGTGGCGCTCGCCTACGAGCTTCAGGAACGCTACCCCTCGGACCCGAACGCCCCGAGAGGCATACACCAGGTCCTCAGGACCGGGGAGCCGGAGATGATGTCGGAGATACCTCCCGGGCTGATCGACGAGGCCGCCCGCGACGAGGAGCACCGCGGGATCCTGAGGAAGCTCGGCCTGAGGTCGTACATCGTCGTCCCGCTCCTGGCGCGGGGCCGGACGCTGGGGGCGATCTCGCTGATCGCCGCGGAGTCGGGGCGGGCCTACGGGGAGGCCGACCTCGAGGTCGCCCAGGAGTTGGCGCGTCGCGCGGCCCTCGCGGTGGACAATGCGAAGCTATTCCAGGAGGCACAGGCCGAGATCGCCGAGCGCAGACGTGCGCAGGAGGAGCTGCGGACTTCCCGGGATCAGCTAGAGTTCATCCTGCTCGGGGTGGCCGACGGGATAACGGCCCAGGACCCGACGGGGCGGGTCTTCTACGCCAACGAGGTGGCGGCCAGGCTGGTTGGGTACCCTTCGGCCGGTGAGTTCATGGGGGCCCCGGTGCGGGAGGTGATGGCGGGTTTCGAGGTCTTCGACGAGGAGGGGCGGCCTCTCTCGGTGGAGAACCTGCCGGGTCGCAGGGCCCTCGCGGGCGAGGAGGGAGCCGAGGTGGTGGTGCGCTTCCGCGTGCTGGCCACGGGCGAGGAGCGGTGGGCGCTCGTCAGGGCCGCGCCGGTCTTCGATACGCGGGGAGAGGTCATCCTGGCGGTAAACATCTTCCGCGACATAACCGATACCAGACGCGCGGAGGAGTCGCTACGAAAGGTGAGGGATGCCGAGCGCAACAGGATGGCCCGCGACCTGCACGATGGTGTCTTGCAGGACCTCTCCTACTCTGCGGCTGCGATGGGGATCATGATGCTCGATGCCGAGGGCACGAAGCTGGAAGGACGCCTCCAGGGGGCCATCGACGCCGTGAGGCGGGCCGCGCAGGGGCTGCGGGACGCGGTCCACGACCTGCGCA
>CADCUW010000643.1 GCA_902805985.1 uncultured Rubrobacteraceae bacterium | reverse complement strand
GTTTCGGGCCATGCCGGTGAGCGTCCTGGCCCTCCAGACGGTCGCGAAACCGCCGCGCCCGATCATCTCCGCCAGCGCGTAACGTCCCTGTCCCTCGATGTAGCGGGTCTCGGTCACGCAAGAGCATTGTATAGCCTACGGCGCTTCACCGGTACTCCCGTTAGATTCGGGGCTTTGTTCCTGGTACAATCCCCCGGGTCCAGGATGTGTCCCGAAAGGGTCTGCGGGCGAGTGGCGGAATTGGTAGACGCGCTAGGTTCAGGGTCTAGTGTCCGAAAGGACGTGGGGGTTCGAGTCCCCCCTCGCCCACCCAGTCTCGACGAGGTGTCCGTATAGAGCGTAGATCCCACAGGGCCCCCCAGAAGTCCCGCCGAAAGCGGCCCTCCGGGAGACCCTCCGGACGTCCCAGGAACCAGCCCAAGAAACGCGGCGGCCGGTCGCTGCCGGCCTGGATCACGCTCCTCGGCTCCCTCTTTCTCCTCGCCATGGCCTTCGGCTTTATCTTCTTTGTGGCCCGCGGCTGCGTGGCAACCCAGGAATCGACCCAGGTGCGGAAGTACGTCACGGGCGCGGACAGCGTCCTCAGCGACTCATCAAACGCCGGCAGAAACGAGTTGCAGGGCATTCTGAATAGCTCCGGCGGCGACCCTGGCATGGTGGACGAGGAGGCGCTGGGGCGCGTGGCGACCCTCTCGGACCGGCTCTACACGCAGGCGTTGCAGAACGACGAGATACCGCCAGAGTTCGAGGACGCCCAGCCGTACCTGATCTCGGCTTTAGGCGTCCGCAAGGAGGCGACCGAGAACCTGGCCGCCGCCGTCGGCGGGAGCGGCAACGGCTTCGGCGACTCTCTAGCGACCGCCGTCGAGGACTTCAGGACGAGCGACTCGATCATCGCCAGCCACTACGTCCCCGCGGTTCGCGAATCCCTGGAGCAGGCGGGCCAGACGGGTGATGGTGGCTACCTCGAAGATCCCCAACCCTTCATGGACTACCGCGAGATAGGCTTCGACGCCGCCTCCTCGACCGGCTCGGCCCGCAGCGACCCGAGTGCTGTCCACGGCGTCGAGATAAACGGCGTCACCGTCGCCGGGCGCCCGCTCTACCCCGGCGGCAACGTCGTGCTGACGGGCGGCGACGAGGCAAGCTTCGCCGTCTCCATCGCCAACGGCGGCGAGGTGCCAGAGTCGGCTGTGGACGTCGAGGTCGTCCTCAACACGGACGCCGAGCGCCAGTCCAAGAACGCCACCGTGGCCCGTATAGAGCCCAAGGGGACGGCGACCGTAGAGATCGGGGGCTTTATACCCGGCGCCCTGAACGAAGAGGTTGAGACAACCATCGAGGCCGGGCCCGTCAAGTACGAGAAGACCCTGGACAACAACACCCTCAACGGCTCGGTCACGTTTGGTTTGTAAGGAGGACCCATGGTAACGGCCATCGTGCTCGTCACGACCGAGGGGGAGCGGGTCCAGGAGGCCGCCCAGGCGATGCTCGCCGTCGAAGGCGTCACCGAGGCCTACTCCGTCACAGGCCCCTACGACCTCGTCGTCATGGTCCGCATCCCGGACTTCGAGAGCCTCGCCGACATCGTCCCGGAGAAGCTCGCCCAGGTCCCCGGCGTCGCCCGCACCGAGACCATGGTCGCCTTCCGCGCCTACTCGAACTACGATCTGGACCGGGCGTGGAGCCTGGGGTTCGAGGAGTAAGGCTTTCAGGTTTCAGGCGGTGGAGGTCGAGACCGACAGGCTACTGCTTCGGGGGTGGCGGGATGGAGATCTGGAGCCTTACGCCCGCATGTGCGCGGACCCCGAGGTCATGCGGTTTATCGGGTCCGGTTTGACCCTTGGGCGGGAGCAGAGCGCGGAGCAGGTCTCGCGCTTCTTAAGACATTGGGAGGAGCGGGGCTTCGGACTCTGGGCGCTGGAGGAGAGGGCTGGCGGGACGTTCATCGGCTTCGCCGGGCTCGCCCACCAGGAGGACTGGGCCGAAGGCGAACACAAGACCGAGGTCGGGTGGAGGCTGGACCGCGCCTTCTGGGGACGCGGCCTGGCCACCGAGGCGGCGAGGGCCAGCGTGGCCTATGGGTTGGAGACGCTAAGGCTGAAACGCATCATAAGCATCATCCAGCCCGAGAACACGGCCTCCCGGCGCGTCGCCGAGAAGACCGGCCTCACCCTACGCGGCGAGACCCGCTGGCGAAACAGCGACGTCGTCTGGTACGCGACAGACCGCCGAAACCGACCAGCAGAGCTAAAACCTGAAGCCTAAACCCTGAAACCTCAATAACTAGCTCTGTTCCTCGGCGAGGGCCGGCCTCGTCCCCTCTATCAAGAACGCGACCACGTCGAGGAAGTCGCCGCTGTTCTCGTAGACCTCG
>CADCUW010000642.1 GCA_902805985.1 uncultured Rubrobacteraceae bacterium | reverse complement strand
ACGTGGCTCGTCTCCAGCAACGGGTGGGACGTGATCGGGGCGAAGTCCGCGGGGCTGCGGGCCGCCTGGGTCCGGCGGAACCCCGAGACTATCTACGACCCCTGGGGCATCGAGCCCGACCTCGTGGTGGAGGACCTGGAGCAACTCGCCGAGAGGCTCTGAACGGCGGCGCATGACCCCGACCGCCCGAAGACGGCGGCACCGGTACGACTATGAGGAGACTGTATACTGCGGCCGCTGTGACCGTGCGACGGACATACCTGCTCTCGCTGGCGGTCCTCGTGACCCTCTTCGTGGCGCTCTACCCTTACCTCGGGGCGACGGAGATGTGCCACCCGGGGGAGTGCCCGTACGCCACGCAGACCTCGACGCAGTCGTCCGGTTCTTCCAACGGGCTCGCCGGGTTGTGCCTGGGCGCGGTGCTGGCGGCGTCTTTCGCCGGGCTCTTCGGCCTCACGACGATCCGCGGGCGGCGGCGCTTCGACGAGTGTTTGCGTCCCGCGCAGTTCTACCTCTCGCCGGACCCGCCGCCCCCTCGATTCTCCTGATCTGACGGGCATCCCTCGTCTCTACCGCGACGATGCCTCCCGATGACCCGTGGGTCTTCTATGCGGGCGTGCTAGACGGGGCCGAGGCCTGCGTGGGGCGCGGCGAAGACGGCGCCTAGAGTCGATCCCAGACCGGCAGTGGCTTGAACGCGGGGCGCGCAGGGGAAGGCCGTAAAGAAGATCCGGTAAGTATCTCCACAACGACGAGCTTCGAGAAAGGAGCTTTCGCAGTATGAATATGGACATGAACATGGACAACATGATCCCCGGGTGGTTGACGGCGGTCTCCTGGGCCTTCGTGGGCCTCGCGCTGTTGTGCGCGGTCGCCATCCTCTACGACGTCTACGGCCGCGGGTACCGTCAGCGCGTACGCGCGATGGAGGCGGTGTGGCCGATAACCGCCCTGTACTTCGGGCCGCTCGCGCTCCCGGCCTACTACCGCTGGGGCCGCCCGCGGAGCGAGAGATGGCAGAAGGAGCAGGGCGAGACCCTAGAGAAGAGCCTCAGCGCCGCGGCAGCGACTGGGGGGACACCCGGCGGAGCCGCTTCGGCCATAGGTCACGTCATAGGCGTGCCGCTGGTCGTCCTCTCGGGCCTGACCATCGCCGGGCAGTCGCTGTGGGTGATGATCCTGGTCATCGCCGTCATCGCCACAGCGCTCCTTTTCGTCTTCGAGTACTTCTTCTCAACCGTGCCGACCCGCGGCCTCTCCTCCGGGGAGGGCCTGACGGTCGCCTTGCTTATAGCCCTGGTGACCGTCCTCGCCTTCGACGTCGGGATGGGCGGCTGGATGCTGGTCATGCACTACTTGCTCTTCATGCCACCCCCCACCGATGTGACGTTCCTGTTCCTCATGCAGGTGGGGTTGATACTCGGGTTCCTGACCGCCTACCCGGCGGTGTTGTGGCTAGTGCGGCGGGGCATCAAGACGACCTCGTGAGCCAGGCGGGGCCGGACGCCCGCACCGTCGTCCGGGTCCGGCTCGCGGTGGTAGCTTGGGGCAGGGGCGGCGTTCGCGCCCGCCTACGGGCTCTCTGCGGGGTTCCGCTCGGAAGGTCGACCGCGCCGCGGCCATTCTCGGCAGGGGCGATGTGGCGGCCCTGAGGGACTACATCCTCGCCTTCGGGGTCCTCTGGGGAGGGCCGCTGAGCATGGTGAGCGCGTCGTCGGCGGTCGCGTCCGGGATCTCGCGAGCCCTCGGCCGGGGGACGGTCGAGGCGATGGTGGGGAAGAGGGGACTCGAATCCGCCGACCGGTGGTTCGAGCGGTGGGGGCATTACGCGGTCCTCGCCGCCCGACTCGTGCCCATACCCTCCTTCGACGTGGTCTCCTTCGCGGCCGGGCTCACCCGGATGGGCTTCTGGAAGTTCCTCGTCGCCACGACCGTCGGGGCCGCCCCTGCGACCTTCCTCTACGCCTACCTCGGGGGACTGGCGCCACACTACGTCCAGGTCTTGCTGGTCGCGTTCGGGGTCGTGATCGCCGGTGCGGTCGTGGCCGCTATCGTCCGGCGCCAGAGGCGGGGCTCACCCGTGCCGTAGGGGATGGTCGTGCAACCCGGAGAATCGCGATGGGAGACAGGAGAACCACAGGGGTGGCGCGCGCGGAAGGGCGACGAGGGGCGCAGGGGTGGAGGACCATTACAGGCTACGATCGACTCGCGCGCGTGGTGCCGCCCTCTGGGCGTGTCGGTATCGCGCGGTGCACGATCCCGACAACAAACAATGTTTGAGGTTGGAGCTGGAGCGAAGCTCGGGCGCGCCTAGGGCACGACCGTTACCGTCTGTCCCTCCACGACCTCGCCGACCACCGCGGCGAGCGTATCGTGGCCC
>CADCUW010000641.1 GCA_902805985.1 uncultured Rubrobacteraceae bacterium | reverse complement strand
GCATTCTGGCCTGGGGGGCTGGGTGGGCGAGCTGGCTGCCGCTCACCGGCGTCCACTCGCCCCCCTGGGAGCAACGGACCCCGAAGGTCCTGCTGCCCGTGATAGACCACGCCGTCTTCGGCGCGGTCTGGGGCTTGATCTTCTCCGCCCTGACGCGCGACCGTCCGTAGGACAACCGCCACACACGATCGGTGCCGCCGCCCGACCGCCCTTGCTGGCAGGACACCGAAATTCGGATCTTCGCCGCGATTCGCGTAGGGCCTTGCGACCTTGCCGGCAGCGTTTCAGACCAAAGCGGGAGGGAGGCACGGCGCGTCCCTCCCACGAAAACCCCGGGATGTTATCCGATTTGCCTCTAGCGGTTGAGGCGCCGGGCGTCGGGCTTGTCGCCCGAGTCGACCCTGGTGAAGGAGGGTTCGGAGGAGTCATCCTGCTGCTGGTTCTGCTGCTGCTGGTTCTGCTGGCGGGCCTCGCCACTCTTCTCGTAGCCCTGTTCGACTAGACGCTGGGCGACGCTCTGGCCGCCGAGCCCGAAGGCGAGGGCGGCAGCGAGGGCGACCGACCCGAGCAGGATCAGGAACGTCGGGGCTATGAGCTCCTCGGCGATCCCCATCTGCGTCAGCGCCGCGAACACCGCGAAGACGATGATGCCGTACTGCGCCACGCTGCCGGCGATGCTGCTGCCCGTCGCCCCGCGCACGATGCCGGCCACAAAGTTGGCGAGGAGCGTCGCGAGCACCAGGATCAGCACGGCGGCTATGAGCTGCGGAATGTAGGCGATGAACTGCGCCAGCACGTCCGAGATCGCCGTGATGCCCAAAGTGTCAACGGCCATCGAGATGGCTATAAAGAACACGAGCCAGAAGACGAGCTTGCCGAGTATGGAGAGCGGGGTCTGGGTGGTCTGGCTTCTGTCGAAGAACTGCTTGATGCCGCCCTTCTCCATCCAGCCCTCGAAGCCCATGCCCTGGAGCACCCTGGTCGTTATGCCTTGCAGAACCTTGGCGATGATGTAACCGATGACGAGTATCAGCAAGGCGCCGATGAGAGCCGGAAGCGCCCCCATTATCGTACCGAGCCCCTCGGATAGTGACCTGCCTATGCTTTCCATTCTCTACTCCTTCTCTTTGCTTCCGTTAACAGCGACGGGAGGGGGGACCGAAATCCCCGCTCCCGTCCATGTTGCCTGCGCTACGGCCTGTCGCGGCCGGTGCCCGCACCCCAGATGCCGCCGATCGCCCCGCCAATGAACGGCACGAGCAGCGCCAGGATGCCAGAGACCGTAAGGATGGTGCCGAGCCCCTGCTGGGGGACCTGGCTCTGGACGTTACCGGGCACCTGCGGCAACGCGATGCCGGAGAGCTGGTCGATAAAGCTCGAGCCGACGATGGTGCCGATGATCGCCAGTAGGATTATCACGACCAGCGAGAGCACGGGCACCAGGATGCCGTGCTTGAGGCCAGAACGGCTCGCCAGCCTGCCGGCGACGTAGCCGCCGATCAGGAACGCCAGGAACAGGGTGATGAGGAGCCCGATGAGGCCGGCGGTGCCACCCTCGGTGCCGCCCTGCACCCCAAGGGCGCCCAGGATGCCGCCGACGACCGCGCCGACGATGCCGCTCAGGATCAGGCCGGCGCCAAGGGCCGCGAGCCAGCCGAAGACGACGCTCACCCAGCTCGTCCCTAGCTCGCTCTCCCTGGCGTGCCGGTCTGCCTCGTGGTCCCGCCGCGCGTCCCCGATCCTCCGCGGGCCGGTCTCCGTGCCGCTGGTGCGGGCCTCTCGCTCGTCCACCCTCGGCGCGTCCGTGTTCCCTCTCTCCCTGTCAGCCATCACTTGCCTCCTCGCCGGCGAGGCTCCGAGTCCCCGCGCATTGCCCTCATGCGTGCCGGTTGCTGCGCTCATGGGGCTGCAAACCCTTTCGCAAGAACGCTTGCCGACACTCCGTCGTACTAGAGAAACCGGGCCCGGTATATGGGTGGGCCCGGTGAAGTTGCTCGAAAGTTCTAGACGTCGCGGCGGCGCTCGGTGGCGTCCTCGACGTCGACCTCTTCGCGGCGGACGTCGTCCTCGACGACCTCGGTGTCCTCGACCACGTCCTTGCGCAGCCGGATCTCCTCCTTGGCAACAGCCCGCTTGTCGGTGACGACCTCTTCCTCGGTCACCGGCACGTCGACCTCTTCCTCGCCGATCTGCGCCTCGGTGGCCTCGCCGGAGACCGGAACCCGCTCGACGCTCACTTCCTCGTGCTTGGTGGGGACCTCGATGCGCTCGCGGTCGGTGCGGACGCGCTTGCGGACCCTCATCGAGCCGGCCTCGCGCTCGCGGGTCCCGGCCCTAAGCTCTTCCTCAGAGCGCTGCACCCGAAGCTCGTCCTCGTCGGCCAGGTCGTCGCC
>CADCUW010000640.1 GCA_902805985.1 uncultured Rubrobacteraceae bacterium | reverse complement strand
CGCCCGACGACCTTCGCCGGACGGCCCTGCTGAGGTCCGACGAGGAGATCGCCATCTACTCTCCCGAGCGAAGCGTGGTCGACGCCATGCGGTTGAGGAGCCAGGTGGGTACCGACGTGGCCTACGAAGCCTTGAGAGACGCTACTTGAGGCGCCCCGGCGCTTCCACTAGCAACCTGCTCCGGCTTGCCAGGCGGCTCAGGAGCGGGGGACGGCACACGCCTGCAGGACGCCCTGCAGGCGTGTGCCGTCCCCCCCAACGTCCGTCCTTGCTACTGGCTATGGAGCCCTCCTCGCCGTTGCCGCGCTTACCCATCGCCGCCTCCTTCCTCGGTTGTCCGGTTCCCGGTCTCGCGCGTCCACCCTTCGAGGAACGCGGCCGGTCCCATCGCTTCCACGCCCCGCCTGCTCTCCGGCGGGTAATGCCTCGGGTTCCCGGTGACGAGCGTGGCCCCGGCCTCTCGGGCGACCTCGAGGAAGGGCAGGTCGTCCGGGTCGGGCAGCTCGACGCCGAGGGGCGAAGGAGCGACCCTGAGCCCTTCCTCTTCGAAGAAGGCCAGCAGCGACTCCACGTCGGCGGGGGAGAAGCCGAACCTCTCCCGCTGCAACACCTCCCGCCACTCCGAGAGCACGCGGTCGTCGTAGGCCACCGTGAGCTCGCCCGCGAGCGCCAGGTCGAGCACCCTCCCCGGCGCCCCGAAGCTGTTGAGGAGGCCGGACACCACGACGTTAGTGTCCAGCACGACCCTCCGCCCGCTCACCTCGCGGCGCGCTCGCTCCGGACCGCCGCGACCTCCGCCTCTATCGCGGTCTCGTCCATGCCGGCCAAGCCTTCGCGCGCCGCGGCCCCGCGCATCCGGGAGACCGCGGCCTGGGCCCTGGCGCGCCTGAAGAGGCGCACCGTCTCCTCCAGGTCGTCTCCGCTAACTCCTACGAGCAGCGCCACCGGCTTGCCCCGCGAGGTGATGACCACCTCGTCGCCTTCCCCGGCGGCGTCGAACACCGGTTTGGGGTTGACCCGGATCTCCCGTGAGCTGACGAACTTCATGCGGCCGTCCTTGCTTGTTGACCAACAAGTCACGTAAAAGTCTACACCATTTGCGCGTTCGCCTAAACGGCAGACTTGCGGGCGAAAACGCGCGGGGAGGGGACGCGGGAGATGACTTCGTTTCGATCTTCCGTCCACACCGGCACGCAGCGGGCACGGCTCCCCCCGCGGTGGTGTGGAGGACGCTCCCGCCGGCAGCGTGTACGCCCTGGTCCGCTCTGGCGAGAGCGTTGATCCCCACGTGGGCTGGCTTGCGTCCCAACAGGACTCTGCTCTTCGGAACGCTGGTGAAAAGTTCCGCAAGGGCAAGAAGCAGAGCGCCAACTATAAGAAAGCGAAAAAGAAACCAGGAGAGAAGCATTCGAAGGTGTCGAGGCAGCGTAAAGACCACGCCATAAAGGCGGCGCGGTGCGTAGTGATGTCCAACGACTTCATAGCCTTTGAAGACCTGAAGGTGCGTAACATGGTCAAGAACAAGCGGCTCTCAAAGTCCATCAACGACGCCGGTTGGTACCAGTTCAGAGTATGGCTTGAGTACTATGGGAAGGTGTACGGCAAGATAACCGTTGCCGTGTCTCCCGAGTACACCTCTCAGGAGTGCTCCAACTGCGGAGAGTTGGTCAAGAAAACTCTCTCCACGAGGACGCACCTTTGCCGGTGTGGACTCATCTTGGACAGGGACCACAACGCCGCTTTGAACATCCTGGATAGAGCACTGCGTACCGTGGGGCACACGGGAACGTGGGCAAGCGAAGCTGTGGCCGCTTTGCTCGCCCGAAACGCTTGCGGAGAGGTTGTAAGATCCCATTTAGGGGCGAATCTCGCTGAAGCAAGAAGAATCCCCCGACTTTAGCCGAGGGGAGTGTCAAAGGCCAACTGAGGTTGGATGCCCTACAAGAGGCGGCAGCGCAGCACACGGCCTGATGCCGCCGCGGCCGTCGCTGTGAGAGGCCAAAGCCCGAACCTCCGGGGCGTTCGTCGAAGCTGTGGGTCAGGCTCGCGGAGCGGTAGGCCCCTGCGAGGCCAGAGGCTTCTTCTAGCACAGCGGATACGACGCTATGGTTCAACCGTAGTGTGGACCCGTCTTTACGAACACTATAGATTTTCGGTCGAAGGAGCTTTCCGTTTTTTGAGAGCAGAACGCACGGACACGACGATGGTAAGATCGGGCCCAGGACTGGAGGCCGTAATTGCCCGACTTTAGCGAAATCCTTGTCCAGAGACATTCCTCCCCCGAATCGTTCCGCCGAGGCCAGGAGTACTACCGTCAGGGTTCGGTGACCTCCCTGCTCCGGCGAGGTCGGGAGCTTCGGGCGGAGGTGGCCGGCAGTCAGTTCGCTCCTTACGACGTT
>CADCUW010000639.1 GCA_902805985.1 uncultured Rubrobacteraceae bacterium | reverse complement strand
AACGGGCCTCGGACGTCGGCCCGGTCTACAAGATGGTCGGTAGCTCTGAGGCGGACGCGTTTCAGGACGCCTGGATGCCGAACCAGAGGGGGATCCTCGCCGAGGTCGAGGGCGACGTGGAGCTGCTTGACCCGTGGTTCAAGGGCACGACCAGGTTCAGCGTGGCGACCCCTGCGTACATGGACATATCGAGTCTGGACCAACTCAACAGCACCGGGGCGGAGTACATCATCGGGATCGAGGAGGGAACGCCGATGATGAAGAAGCTCCCCGAGGACGCCATCCCCGCGTACAGCCTGGAACAGAAGCTCGTCCAGGCCGACACCGAGGCGATGCTCGCCGAGGTCGAGAAGCGCTACCGGAACAGGGAGGAGTTCGCCTTCGTCGCCTGGAGCCCACACTGGATGAACGAGGCCTACGACTTCGATTACCTGGAAGACCCGAAGGACGCCCTGGGGAGCCTCACCGAGCCTTCCGACGTCACCACGCTCGTCCGGGGCGACCTCGCGGAAGAGGACCCCGTGGCCTACGCCCTGATGGACCGCCTGGAGCTCACCGAGGCCCAGGTCTACGAGCTGCAGAACGAGATAGAGGCGGCCGGGGAGCCGGTCGAGGGGGCGAAGACCTGGCTCGCGGACAACCGGGACGTGGTGGAGCCGTGGGTGGAGGCCGCAGAGAAGGCCAGGGAAGGATAGGAGGCCGATGGAGGACGGGGTAGAGGCGAACGGGCGCCGGCCCGACGTGGTCGACGAGGCCCGCCGGGTGGCCGGTATCTCTGATGAGCAGGGCGTCTGCCTGCGACTTATCGGCGGCGTCGCCGTAAACGTGCGCGCCAGGGACGGCCTGCAGCCTGCCTTCCGCCGCGAGTACGCGGACATGGACTTCATAGTCCCCAAGGGACGCTCCGCCGAGACGCAGAAGTTCTTCGAGTCCTTGGGCTACGCGCCCCAGACGCGTTTCAACACGCTCTACGGCAGCGAGCGGCTGCTTTTCTTCGACGAGGACCACGGCCGGCAGGTCGATATCCTGGTCGGGACGTTCAGGATGTGCCACGAGATCCCCATCGGCAAGCGCCTGGACCTCGAACCCATGACCATCCCGCTCGCCGAGCTCCTCCTGACGAAGCTCCAGATCATCGAGCTCAACGAGAAGGACGTCAGGGACTCTCTGGCGCTCCTCTATAACCACCCCGTCGAAGAATCGGACGGCGACGCGGTGAACGCCGCGCACGTGGCGAAGCTCTGCGCGTCTGACTGGGGCCTGTGGCGCACGATCACCGCCAACCTGGAAGACCTTAAAGGGCACGCCGGTCGCTACGACGTCGACGACGAGGGCAAGGGGCGCATCAACAGTGGTATCGAAAAGTTGCGCGAGCGCATAGAAGAAGAGCCCAAACCCTTCGCGTGGAGGATGCGGGCGAAGATAGGGGACAGGAAGCGTTGGTACGATCTGCCAGAGGAAGTTGAGGGGGGACCATGATCTCTAGGCTCTTTAACCGGGGACCCGATACCAGGATCTTCTTCGCCACGGACATCCACGGCTCGGAGATCTGCTGGAGGAAGTTTCTGAACTCCGGCAAGCACTACGAGGCGAAGGTCATAGTCTTGGGCGGCGACATGACCGGCAAGGCCCTCGTCCCGATAGTCGAGTCTGGCAAGGGTAACTGGCACGCGACGCTGCTGGAGAACCGCCGGGACTTCACGAGCGAGGACGAGGTCAAGGAGTTCGAGGACTCCGTGAGGCGGCGCGGCTACTACCCGTTCCGCACCACGCCCGACGAGATGTCCGAGCTGGAAACAGACGAGAAGCTGCGCGACAAGTACTTCCACGAGGAGATGCTCGGCACCGTCGAGCGCTGGATGAGGATGGCCGAGGAGAAGCTGGCCGGCACCGGCATCGAGTGCTACGTCAGCCCCGGCAACGACGACCAGTTCGAGGTCGACGAGATCGTCCAGAACGCCAAGGGCGTCCATCTCGCCGAGGGCCGGGTCGTCGAGTTCGGGGACTTCCAGATGGTCTCGACCGGCTGGGCCAACCGCACCCCGTGGGACACGTACCGGGAAGAGGACGAACCAGACCTCAAGAAACGCCTCGAAGAGATGACCTCCCAGCTAACGGCGCCGCCCGAGCAGACCGTCTACAACTTCCACTGCCCGCCCTACCAGACGGGCCTCGACGACGCGCCGGAGATCACAGAAGACATGCGCCCCAAGGACGCGGGCCGCTCTACGGTGCCCGTCGGCTCGACCGCGGTCAGGGAGGCCATAGAGGAGGGGCAGCCGGCCCTGGCCCTGCACGGGCACATCCACGAGGCGCGGGGGAACACCAGGATCGGACGCACGCTATGCATCAATCCGGGGAGTTCCTACGAGCAGGGGCAGCTCCTCGGGGCCGTCGTCGACCTCGACGGCGGCAAGAAGGTCAAGCGGTTCGTACTCACCAGCGGATGAGGAGGAGATACATGGCCAGCAACGCAACGGCGGGTTCTAGTACGGGGGACCTCTTCCAGAGAAAGGCGACGGGGCTACTGCGCGGGTGGTCCGTGTGGGACGCTTTCATCTACGCGACGTTCTCCATCAACCTCATAACGCTCGGGCTCTTCATCCTCTCCTACGCGCCCTTCGTCCCCAACGGCGCTTTGATCCCGGCCGTGATCCTGGCCGGCCTGTACCTGATCTTCCAGGCCGTCACCTACGCAGCCCTCATCGCCGTGATGCCGAGGGCCGGCGGCGACTACGTCTGGATGAGCAGGATCTTGGGGGGCGGCATAGGTTTCGTGCTGGCCGTAACAGGCTGGTGGTTCATCCTCTGGCACTGGGTCCCGATCTACGCGGACATCCTCGTTAAAGAGGTCTTCGTCCCGCTCTCGGCCATCCTTGGATTGGACGGCGCCGTCTCCTTTTTCGGGCAGCCGTCCGGCGTGTTCACCTCGTCTGTGATCGTGGCGTTACTGGCCTCCGCCCTGATCTCACTCGGGATGCGCTCCTACGCCCGCGTCCAGAAGTTCTGCTTCTATGGCGGCCTCGTCGGCCTCGCCATCATGCTGATAATCCTCCTCGTAAGCTCCCGCTCTGATTTCGTCTCCGCCTTCAACTCCGAAGCCAGCAGCATGCTCGGCGCTGGCGGCAACGCCTACCAGCAGACGATCCAGGCGGGCCAGCAGGCGGGCGGCCTCCCGACGGACTCGGCGGCCTTCCCTACCCTCCTCCTGATCCCCTTCCTCGCCTTCTTCAACCTGTTCTCGAACTGGGGCGCCACACTCTACGGCGAGGTCCGCGGCGCGTCTGACTTCCGCAGGAACATCTACGCGATGGGCGGGGCGCTGGTCCTTACCTCCGTGACGGTCGTCATCATGCTCCTCCTCTTCGCCAAGACCTTCGGCTGGGACTTCTACTACGGCGCGAACGCCGCCTTCTGGGCTGGCGAGGGCCCGGTCTCCGCCTGGCCCTACCCGGCCCTGCTCGTCTCGTTCCTGCTCGGGAACCCGGTCCTGCAGGTCATCCTCATAGCGCTGATGTCCCTGTGGTTCTTCGGCTGGGTGGGATCTGTCTTTATGTCCTCGACGCGCGTCGTGTTCGCCACCGCCTTCGACCGGGTTCTCCCCGAGGCGGTCGCCAAGACGACCCGCAGCGGTGTCCCGTACGTGGCGCTGCTGCTCATGCTCATACCCTCGATCCCGATCAGCTACTTCTACGCCTACGGCGAGGACTTCGCCACCTGGACGCTGAACGCCACCCTCGTCATCGCGATGACGTTCTTCGGCTCCACGGTAGCCGCGGCGATCCTCCCCTGGCGCAAGCCCGAGATCTACAACGCCTCGCCCATAGCCCGCTACAACGTCCTCGGCATACCCCTCATAACGGTGGCCGCGACCGCCTTCGGACTCTTCCTCGCGTTCTGCCTCTACCAGTGGGTCACCAACGACGTCTACGGCATCAACGACCCCTCCTCGTTCCTCTACCTCAGCGTCATGTACCTCCTCGCTATCGCCATCTACGTCGTCTCGCGCCTCGTCCGGCGCGCCCAGGGCATGGACCTGAAGATGGTCTACGACGAGATCCCGGAGGACTGACCGGGAGGTTTCAGGGACGCGGCTCGTGAACGCCGCGAACCGCATCCCTTTTTCGCGTACGCCGCATCAGAACCACCATCCCCCACCCCCGGTAGAGGCGGGTTTTAAACCGGCGCGCGCATAGAACTTTCCTTCTACGGCCCGCACCGAATACGGCTAGATATGGTGCCCGCCGCCCATCCAACACGCTTTCTCGCAGATTTCATAACTTTGTCTAGTAATTAAGTAGAGTATGTTGTAGGGTGTTGCCCCGTTGGGCCAAGAGACGAGTTAGCGGGAGGAAGAGATGGATCGACCGAACGTCGTGGTGATCGTGGCTGACACGTTCCGGCGGGACCATATCGGGGCCTACGGGAACCCCTATATCAAGACCCCGTACCTGGACGCGTTCGCCCGCCAGTCGGCGGTGTTCGACCACCACGTCGCGTCGTCGTTCCCGACGATGCCGGCGCGGGCTGACATCCTGACGGGGACTTTTTCGTACACGCACATGGGCTGGGAGCCCCTGCCCAGGCATCTGACGACGCTGCCGGAGGTCATGTCCCGGGCGGGGTACACGACGATGGGGGTCGTGGACACGCCGTTTTACATCAGAAATGGGTTCGGCTACGACCGGGGCTTCGACGACTTTATCTGGGTGAGGGGGCAGGGGGACGACACCAGGCCGCACGAGCGGGCCGACGCGCGCTCTACCTGGAAGGGGGAAGAGGACAGGCTCGTGGCGCGGACGATGACCGAGGCCGAGAGATGGCTGGAGCGTCACCACGACGAGCCGTTCTTTCTCTACGTGGACACCTGGGACCCGCACGAGCCCTGGGACGCGCCCGACTACTACACCAGGCAGTACCGGGAGAGCTTCAAGGGGGAGCAGATCTACCCCGCCTACGGTAACTGGCGCGAGGCCGGGCTCACTGAAGACGACGTCGAGCTCGCGCACGCGACCTATTGCGGGGAGGTGTCGATGGTGGACTTTTGGATTGGGCGCTTCCTCGGCAAGCTCGACGCCCTGAACCTGCGCGATAACACCATCGTCGTCTTCACCACCGACCACGGCTTCTACTTCGGCGAGCACGACTACTTCGGCAAGGCCGAGTGGGTCCACGAGCCCGACGCGACGGTAGGCGAGAACTCGAACCTGCCGGCGTGGCTCTCGGAGTCGTGGCTGCTCACCGTGCAGTGGTCGCCCTTGTACAACGAGATCAGCCACATCCCCCTCATGGCCCGCGGCCCCGGCCTCACCCCCGGTCATCGCCAGGCCATGACCACGGCCCCGGACATAGCGCCCACGATCCTCGACCTCACCGGCCTCGCGGAGCCGATGACCATGAAGGGCGAGTCCTTCGGCGGTGTGCTCACGGGGCAGAAGACCGAGCACAGGCCTTTCGTCGTCAGCTCCTGGCCGCTGTACATGGCGGAGGGTGAGATCACGACCGCCGTAGACTCCACGCCCCGCAAGGTCGCGAGCTACATGCCCTTCACCGTGACCACCCGCGAGCGCTCCGCGATCCTGGGCGGCCCGAACGACCAGCCCGAGCTCTACGACCTGCGCACCGATCCAGGAGAGACGAACAACGTCTGGCGCAGCCGCCCTGGCGAGGGCGAGGCCCTCTGCGAAGACGCCATTGCGTTTCTCGAAAGCCAGGGGACGCCGGAAGAACATTTGGTTCCCCGCCGCGAAGCGCTCGACGGCTGGCGGAACCCGGTCGAGCTGACCGGCTAACCGGCCGTAACCGGAGCCGCCTCCACCGGGGCCCCCGCAGGCGCGGGGGCTCCGTCCCTTCGTCGGCGGGAAAGAACGCATCCGGACTGCCCGGGTCGCCTTTTCCCCTGCCATCCGTTCACCGCTCTTGAAGATCCGCTCGAGATGTTTTGCGGACCCGAACATCTTTCCGTGCAGTAGGCTACCGGTCCGGTCGGCCGCGGGACTAGGAGCTCGGCACGGACCGGGAGACCACGATGTCGTGCTCGCGGGCCCAGGTTGCGGAGCGGGCCGAGAGTTCCGGCGCTGGCGGGACCGGCTGGTGCTGTTGTCGCACGAAACGATCGAGCCGCGGCGCCGGGGTGAGGCCGATCCTGGCGAAGTCAAGGAGCGCTCGGGCGAGGTTTCCCGCCGTGCGCTCGGCGTCCGGGCGGGCGGCGTAGCGGCGGGCGGCGTAGCGGCGGGCGATCGCGGCGAAGCCCTCCGGCTCCACGCCGGCGACGTCGCGGACGTGGGTGGTCGGGGCGCCGAGCTCCCAGGTGCCGAGCCTGCCCTCCTCGTAGTACCAGCGCACCTCGGCCATCAGCGCCCGGTCTACGCCGGCGCGCGGCCCCATCACCCGCAGCGCCTTGAGGAACGTCCGTAGGGAGATATCCAGGTGGCGGACCCTCCGGCCTACCGCGTCGCCGATCGCCGCGGCCATCTCGTCGGCCGAGAGCGACTCGGGGCCGGTCGGCCGGTACGCGCGGCCTGCGTGGCGCTCCGGGTCCAGGAGCGCGCCGACGGCGACGCGGGCGATGTCCTCGTTGGAGGGCGGCGCGTTGCGCCCCCCGCCCACGGGTACGGGCCACACCCCCAGCTGCGCGGCGAGGCCCGTGAAGCCGTTGCCCAGGTAGTTGTCGGCGAAGAAGCCCGGGTTTACGGTGACGTGGGCCGCGCCGGGCACCATCTCGAAGAGCCTCTCGACGAGCCAGTTCTGCCGGGTCGCCAGCGACGGGTGCGCGGGGTTCGCCAGCCACTGCGAGAGGCCGACGATGGCCTCGACGCCCGCCCTTCTGGCCGCCGTGGCGAAGACGACGGCGCTCTGCACCATGTACGGGTGGAATGGCGGCAGGTAGTACAGGCGGGACACGCCGGCGAGCGCCCCCTCGACCTGCGCGGGGTCGAACATATCCGCGACGACGACCTCGGCGCCGAGCTCGTGCAGCCTCTTGCTTCGAGCGTCGCGGGTCCGAACGAGCGCCCGGACGCGGGCGCCCCGGGCGAGTAGCTGCCCCACGACGGCGCCGCCCGTCTTGCCGGTGGCGCCCGTCACGAGGATGAGAGGGCCGCTCATGCCACACTCCCCGTCGGGGCTGGGCTCCCGACCGGCGACGCCCCCACAACCGTCCGGACGAGCCCGGAGTCCAGGTCGTAGACGTGGCCCGACACGGTGACGCGGCCGGGCAACCAGGAGCACTCCCGGACGGTCTCGACGTCCGCGCGGACCGTGCGCTCCGGCTCCACGACGGCCTCGTGGGCCAGGGCCTCCTCGCTCGCGCCCGTCCGCGCCGAGAAGCCGCGGCGGAACCCCCGATCGGCCAGGATCCCCGTGCCGCAGTCGGTGTGGTGGACCACCGCCACCTCGAACAGCGGCCCCTCGGGCACCTGCCTCTCGGCGAGAGCCCCGATAAAGGCGAGGTCGAGCAGGACCTCCGGCGTGACGCGCCCCCCGGCGTTGCGAACCACCATCGCCTCACCCGGCTCGAGCCCGAGGAACCCCGCGGGCTCAACCCTGGGGTCCAGGCACGCGACCACGAAGGCGCGCAAGCGGGGCATGACGGTGGGGCCCCTGTGCCGCCCGGCCGCCGCGAAGGCGCGGTTGCGCCCCAGCAGCTCGTCGATGTTCGTCGTGCCGGCGTTCGTCATGGACGTTCTCCTCGGTCGACTGTACAATGTGATGTAAGTACAACATAAAAGAGGTGTACATGCAACAAAAAAGTGAGGCGCGAGGGTTCGCCGACGAGATGCGACAGACGTGTCTGGGGACGCGGGTTGGCCGGCTGCACCGGGTGGTCGCGCGGCGCTTCGACGGGGCGCTCAGGCCCCTCGGCCTGACGATGCCCCAGATGGAGATCCTGGCCTCGCTGGTGCTGCATGATGCGCCCGTGCGGCCCAGCGAGCTCGCGGAGATCCTGCTGGCCGAGCGCTCCACGGTCAGCCGCAACCTCGCCGCGCTGCGCGGTCGCGGTTGGGTCGAGGCGGCCGAGGTCTCGCCCACGGGCCGCTCGATGGCCTTCGCGGCTACTCCCGACGGGGCGCGGGTCCTCACCTCCGCGCACGCAGCGTGGGTCGAGGCCCAGGCCTCGGTGATGCGTTCGCTCGGGCCGGAAGCTCCCGCGACGATCGACACCTGGCTAGGTGAACTGGTGTGATCGCCCACCGCCGGAACGCGGCCGCGCCCTCCTAGCTCGCCTGCCCGTTGGTCTGCTGGTTCGTCGCTTCTTTAAGCCCTCTCAGTTCCTCGGAGATCCTCTCCATCGCCCTCGCCTGGTCTTGGAGGGCCTGCACCTCGTCCTCGTAACCCTTGTAGTCCGAGTACCCGCTACCTTCCAGCAGCAGCGGGTTTATCGTCCACGCGGTCTCGTAGGGCTCCCCGTTGCGGTCCTCGTAGTGGGAGGTGATCGTGATGCCGTTCATCAGGCCCTTTGCCCTCAGGTTCTGCACCACGTTGTGGTAGGAGTCCCAGACGGCGGGGAGGTCCGTCTGCGGGGCCATGAAGTTTATGCCGTGCTTGAAGTACGGGAGCTCGGTGATATCGTGGCCGCTCGTGCTCTCCAGGGGGGCGGAGAACTCGAAGGTGATGTTCTTGGCCGTGCCGTTGCCGATGTTGCGCACCACGATGTTGGTGGTGAAGCGCCCGGTGTAGTCCGCGTCCACTATGATCTGGGGCCGGTCCGTGTCGTCGCGCGCCTTGCGGGCCTGCCTGCCCTGGTAGAGGATCCCCGACGCGACCACGAGGGTGCCAAGAGAAGATAACAATTGTGCTACCACCGCAATCTCCATCGTCTACACAGCTCCTTTGCTGGGTTTGAGAGGACTCTCGCCCGGACTGTAGCAGGAAAATCGGGATCCGAGAGACCGCGGGCCGGGACCTCTCGCCGGTGCAGTTTTCGTGCGAGGTCGAAGGCCGCCGAAGCCCCTCCGGAGAAGAGGTCCCACCCACGACCGAACCGGCCACCCAGGGCGTCTCGCGCGCAGACCCTCCCGGCGACTTCGGGTCCCCGGCCCTCTACCACAGTACGAGTGAGGGAGAGGCCTGGGGGCTCTGTGGGTGGTTCGCACGGACGCCCGGCGGCAGACTCCGGGGCAGAGAGTACGGAGCAAACGCGAAGGGAGAAGCCTTTGGGGAGCCAGACGCGAACGAGGTCCGGCGGCGCACCAGCAACGCACAGCAGAGGGGAAAAAAAGATGAAGACCCGCACCAAGGCAACGATCATCACCGTACCTGTAGCGGTCGTGGCTTTCCTCTTGAGTCCGATCCTCTTCCCGCCGGCCGAAGTCGGGGCGGGGCCCACCTCGGCCCAGATCCCGCTTCTCGTGTTACTGGGCGTCGGAGACGCCGTGCTGCTCGGCCTGGGTGTCTCGTTTCTGGTCTTCGGCTATCCCGTCCCACCGGGCACCCCCCACGGGCACCCCCACGGGCACCCCCACGGGCACCCCCACGGGATGTGTTCCGAGGCGGCGGGGGTTCGCGTGGACTGGCAGATGCGACCCGCCCCCAGGACCGAGGGGTTCTTCGAGAGCGTCTGGGGCCTCGCGCAGGACGGAGAGACGGACCAGAGCGGGCGTCCAGGCCTGCTGCAGGCGGCC
>CADCUW010000638.1:1248-2414 GCA_902805985.1 uncultured Rubrobacteraceae bacterium | reverse complement strand
ACGAACTCGTCTTCCCTGCCGGCTATCGCCTCGACGATCTCGTCCTCGGTCTGGAAGCCGACGATCTCAGGGTCCGAGTCCTTGTCGGCGACGCAGTGGACCTTGGCGGTGGCCCGGCCGAGGTAGTCGAGCACGGGGGACATCTGCTCTGGCTCGGTGAGGTCGGACCAGTCGAGGTCCTCGACATAAGGGGAGAGCTCTGAGACGACGAAGCCCGTGCCGTCTACCTCGGTGTAGCCGAGCCAGGGGTCGGCGTGGGCCTGCAAGGCCCGCTGCGAGACGGCCGTGCGGTGGCCGTGGTGCTTGAAGTAGCCCTTGATACGCTCGTCCCGCACGATGCGGCTGGGGGCGGCGACGTTACCCTGTTTCATCGAGAGGACCACGTCGTTCTCAAGAGCCTGGGTCGGGCCTTCGATCAGGATGTTGTAGGCGGGGAGGCCGGCGGAGCCGATGCCGAAGCCCTTGCGGCCGACGATGTCCTTTACCTGGTAGGTCAGGCTGCGGAAGCGTTTGGCGTCGGGGATGGTCTCAAGGTACGACTCGTAGGCGGATTGGACCTCGGCCCGCTCGGCGTCTTCGAGGTCGCGGACGCCGGAGCCGCGGCGGAACTTCCGCTCGAAGTTCTCGTCGATCAGGGTAGTTCTTTCGAGCAGGTCTACACGGGTGTTGAGGCGGGTCTCCAGCAGGATCTCCCTGACCTCCCCGTCCGTGGTCTCCAGGCGCAGCGAGTACTCGTGGTCGCGGTCGGAATCCACGAAGTAGCGCACCTGGTGTATGTAAGCCCGGACGTACGTCTCGATGAGATAGGCGATGTCGTCGTCTGAGATGGCCTTCATCCACGCCAGCAGGGCGACGCTCGCGACCATGCGCTTGATGTCCCAGGTGAAGTGGCCGAGATAGGCTTCGTCGAAGTCGTTGACGTCGAAGACGAAGACCCCGTCGCCGTCCATGTAGGTGCCGAAGTTCTCCGCGTGCAGGTCGCCCTGGATCCAGACGCGGCTCGTCCTCTCGTCCGCCCAGCGGTCCTCCTCCCGCTCCATGTCCGCGTAGAACAGGCAGGCACTGCCGCGATAGAAGGCGAAGGGGCCGGCGGCCATCTTCCTGAACTTTTGCCGGAACGCGTCGGGGTCGGCGACCATGAGGTCGGAGAAAGCGTCCACCAGCAC
>CADCUW010000638.1:0-1148 GCA_902805985.1 uncultured Rubrobacteraceae bacterium | reverse complement strand
CGGGCGGGACGTTGGCGAAACGCTCCCGTTTGGCGGTCGTCCAGGAGGCGGCCCCGCTCCTCCACGCGTTGGCGAGCGGCACGATATGGTCGACATCTATATCGGATGGCTGATAGTAGGTGTTGCCGGTGTAGGGGTCGAACCATTCGCCGGAGGAGACGGTGCAGAAATCCCCCACGGCCTCGCCGCGGCCGTCGCGGATAAGGGCGGCGTCTCTGGCGTCGCAGGAGCCCGGGTCGGGGGTGCCGGCGGGGAGCTTCCACCCGTATTCCCGGGCGTCGCTCCAGTGCGGGAACTTGTCGCGAGAGTAGTCGACCGTGGAGCCTTCTGCTCTCACCCGAAGCTCGGCGAGCTTCTCAGAGACCGTCGCGGCCCGTGCCTCCTGGGGGAGCGCGATCCCGAGGGCCATGACCATCAGCGCCGCCACGAGCGCCAACACGGCCGCGAGTACGGCCTTCGGCTCTCTCCGCCGCGTCCTCGTCCTTCGCTCCATGCCAGGCTCCACCCTTCTACGCCCCGCGCCGGGGCGTGCCTCCGTCGTGATCTCTGCGAGTCGTGAGTCGCCGGAACGAGCGGTGCCCGCACCTTCCCCTGGATTCTACTTGAGATTCGCAGTGGTTAAGCTGGCAGGCCGAACGGTCGATAAAGGAGTCAGGACGCAGACGACATGCCTCCGCCGCCCCGAAGACCTCATGGCACACGCGCAGGAAGGAGCAGTGCAGACCATGACCAACCCCATCAGGAGTGCCCGCGCCAGGTACTTTTTCGCCGTTGCCCTGCTAGTTCTGCTACCCGTGATCTTCACCGTAGCGCCCGCCGGCGCCGCCCCGACCTCGGAAGCGCGGGCGACCGTCGCGGGTCTCATCTCCACAGCCGTGAAGGTCTCGCCACCCCTCGCCCGGTTGGAGGCCGGGCTCCAGATGGTCCCCCGCGGCTCCGTGCTGACCGATACCGGCAAACTGCGCCCGGCCGCCGATCTCGGCGCCAGGGCGTGCTCGCGCGGCTACGGGCGCGTAACGCCCGAGCTCGGGGACGCGCTCGCCGAGGGCTCCGCCCCTGACGCCACGACCCGCGACTGGACCCGCTGCTACGAGCGCGGAGACGGCGCCGCCGTGATCTGCCCCGACGGCTTTATCGAGGTCAACTAG
>CADCUW010000637.1:2029-2426 GCA_902805985.1 uncultured Rubrobacteraceae bacterium | reverse complement strand
AGGCGCGTCCAGATCACAGCGCCGTCGGGTTCGGGGTCCCCCGAGGCCACCCCGAGGGTGAACGGGTAGCCCGAGAATCGCGGCCTCGTCTCGGCACCCTCGGCCGACGGTCCGGTCCCGAAAATGAGCGCGGCGGCGCTCGCGCCGCTCAGCGCTATGAACCTGCGGCGGCCTATCTCCCCCAGCCGCGCCACCTCGCCGGTGCGCGTTTTCTCCCAGTTCCCGTTTATGCTCAAGACGCCCCCTGCTAGCGGTTTGCTGCCTGAGCAACCACCCTAGCAGCAAGGTTCATACATTTTGTTTCAAATGCGTGAACTTCTCGCAAACTGCAGATTAAACTTCGGATTGGCTATCCGGACTTCGGAGAACCCCCTCAAGGCGAAGTTCGATGCTAGCC
>CADCUW010000637.1:0-2019 GCA_902805985.1 uncultured Rubrobacteraceae bacterium | reverse complement strand
CCAGCCTGTCCCCGGCGAACCGCGAGACGAAGGCCACGTCCATCCGGAGGGCCTCCCTGACGTCGCGGAGCATGCCCTCAATGTCCTCGGGCGTCGGGCCGGGCCCTCCGCCCGGCGGCGGATGGTCGCCCATGTCGGTCCTCGCTCCTTCCCCGCCTCGGCGGGATCGCTCCTCTTCCCGCGCCCATGATGCCGCAGGCAAGAGACGGGCGCCACCCCCCGGGAGTGCCCCCCGCCCGAAGTTCCGAGAACCCTACAGGCGAAGTTCGCGGAACGCCCCTTCCACGCACTCCGGTGAATAAGAGGTTAGGCCGTCCCGGGCTTGCTACGGCTTTTGGGCGTGGCACGCCAACGCGTCGGAGACGGCCTCGAGGTAGCCGCCCACCGACGAGCGCTCCTCCTTCCCGAGCCCGGAGGCGGTTCGGAGGAAGTCGGCGGCCAAGGGCAAGAGGTGGCGCGCCGATTCCTCGAGGCCCCAGGGTGTCATCCTCACCACCGAGCTTCTGCGGTCCTCGGGGTTCGGGTGGCGCTCGACGTACCCGGCCCGCTCGAGCCGATCCACCATCGGCGAGACCGTCCCCGAGCCCATCGACAGGCGCTTGCCCAGCTGCGTCGGGGTCAGCCCACCTCCGGAGGCGTGCAGGTGCTCGAGGGCGGCCATCTCCGAGACGCTCAGGCCCATCTTCCTGGCCAAAGCCGCCGCGAAGGTCAGCACCTCGGCGATCTGGCGCTGCTGGAGTTCCACGAGCTTTTCGGGAGACTCCCCCACGTTGGTTGACAAACTACTATCTTGTATGTCAAGATTGTTGTTCATAAACACAGTTTAGCGGAAGGGATCGAGATGGGCAACGGGGCGAAGCGGGACTTGGCGCGGCAGGCGGCAAACGCGGCGGGGGCGGTGTTCCAAGCCTTGGCGGGCGTGTTCTTCGTGCTCAACCTTTCGAGCGAATCCGTGGCCGGCGGGGGAGGATCTACCCTGATAGACCCCGCGGGCTTCGCCTTCTTCGTGTGGGCGCCGATCCTGCTTCTGAGCCTGGCCTACGCCGCCTACCAGGCGTTGCCCTCCAGGCGGGGGGATGCGCTCCTGAGGCGTGTGGGTTGGCCATTGGCCGGGGCCTTCTTCGTCAACGGCCTATGGGAAGTGGCCTCCCCCTTGGGTCGGCTCGGGATCGCGCAGGTGCTGATCGCGGTCCTCCTGGCCTTCCTGGCGGTGGCCTACTTCCGCCTCGTGCGCTCCGGCCGGGGCTCCCTGGGTCGGGCCGACCGCTGGCTGGTGGCCGTGCCCGTCGGGGTCTACTTCGGGTGGATCACGGCGGCGAACGCCGTCAGCCTCACCTCCCTGGCCTCCCGGTCTGGCCTGGTGGACGGCGGCGGCTTGGGCGGGGCGCTGATAGGCGCCGCCCTCCTGCTCGTCGGGGGCGCGGTGGCCGCGGCCGTGGTGAGGGTCGGAAAAGCGGGGGTACCCCACGCCTACCTTGCGTATGGCGCGACGTTCCTCTGGGCGCTTTTGGGCGTCGTCGCGAACCAGTACCAGGCCTCGTCCCTGACGACGGCCACGGCCGTGGTCTGCGCCGCGCTCGTGGCTTGGGCACTCCTCGGGGGGCCCTGGGGCGGCACGTTCCGCGCCCCGGCCGCCCAGCGCTGAAACCGGGGCCCGCCGTACGTCCCCCGCGCGGCACTCACCGCGGTCGGGGTGGCGTACGGTGGGTCCTGCCTTGTGGTGCCGTCGGGCAACGCGGGTACGATCTACCGGTCGCGGTCCAGGCGGCTCACCCACAGGCGAGCCGCCTGGGCTTTGTACGTGCCCGAACTTCCTAGAACCCCCTGCGGCCGAAGTTCGGGGAATGATCCTTCTACGAGGTTGAGTGAATAAGGGCAAGAGACCGGGGCGGGTCCTTCGGGGTCCCGCCCCGGTCTCTTGCCTTCGTCGGCGCTATCTTCTAGTTAGTCGGGTCCGGAGGCAACCCTCGGAAGAAGCTCCTCGGGATGGACTCGAAGAACGCTTCTGCCTGCTCAAAA
>CADCUW010000636.1 GCA_902805985.1 uncultured Rubrobacteraceae bacterium | reverse complement strand
CCGGAGCGTTTCAGCTACGATCCGTGAGCGCCTGGCGGATCTTGTCCTCCGCGCGGCGCTGCAGCTGGCGGACGCGCTCGCGGCTGAGGTTCAACTCCGCGGCGATGTCCTGGAGCTTGCCCAGCTCGCGTCCGCCCAGGCCGTAGCGGCGCACGACGATCGCGTGCTCGGTGGGGGAGAGGGAGGAGAGGGCTTCGAGCAGCGCGGAGCGGGAGAGTTCGTCTTCGATGCCCTCCACCACGCTCTCCTCGGGCGCGGCCTCCGCCGACCCGTCGGCGACAAATTGGCCGATCTCGGCGGTATCTTCGCCGTCTCCGGCTCCGCCGCCGAGGCGCCGGTGGAGGCTCGTGGGCTCGGCCGGGACCGAGAGCGCATCGCCGACCTTCTCCTCGGTCCACCCGAGCCTCACGGCTATCTCCTTCGGGGTGGGGTCTTGCCCGGTCTCGGCGAGCAACGTCGCGCGGGTGGCGTGGGCCTTCGCCACCTTGTCACCCATGTGTACGGGGAGGCGGATGGCCCGTCCCTTATCCCTGACGCCCCGCTGGACGCCCTGGCGGATCCACCAGGTCGCGTAGGTAGAGAAGCGGTTGCCCTTCTCGGGGGCGAACCTGTCGACGGCGCGCATGAGGCCCGCGTTGCCCTCCTGGATGAGGTCCTCGAAAGGAAGGCCCCGGCCGCGGTAGTTCTTCGCCACGCTCACCATCAGGCGCAGGTTCTTCTGGACAAGCTCGTCGCGCGAGCGGCGGCACCCCTCGTGTGCCCGTGTGGCGAGCCGGATCTCCTCCGCGTGGCTAAGGAGCCTGCCGCGGCCAACGACGTCGAGGTACGCGGCAAGCGAAGTGTACGGGGCGCCCCCTTCGCGGGAGATCACGCCGCCGACTCTTCCCCGAGGTCCCGCAGAAGTTCGCGGGCCATCAGTATCTTCGCCCGCGCGCGCGAGGGGTCGCTCGCGATGAAGTCCTCGGCCCACAACGCTTTCAGGCCCGACCGGACCTCCTCCGGCTGCATCACGCCCCGGAACCCTCGGTCCCGCCGGCCACGGCCTCTACGAGGTGGACGAGGAAGCCGCTCCCTTCGGACGAGGCCTTGGCAGCGGGGATTAGGGCCGCGAACCTCTTATCGGCGTCGCCCGTCACGCCGCAGGCCGCCATCAACTCCTCGAAGTAAGGGAACCGCTCCGGGTGCGAGACCGAGATGTGCCAGCCGGCCGCGCCGCCCGGTTCCGCGAGGATCTGCGCCTTGCCCAGCCGGAAGATCCGCGCGTCGGGCGCCCGCCTCTTGAGCGCCTCCGGCGCGCGCGCCGGGGTGGGCACCAATGGGGAGTGGGGGTTCTCTGGAGGGTCCACCGCGCGCTCGACCACACCCAGGCCGCGTACCGTCGCCCTCGCCGTCTCCGAGTTCGCCGCCAGACCGCCCGACGCCGCCTCGTGGCGCATCGCGAAGATCGCCGCCTTGCACATCGCCAGGCTCCCGCGCGCGTCCTCCCGCATCCAGCGGAATGCCTCCCGTCGTAAGTCCCCTTCGGGGATGCCGCCCGTGCCGAAATCTGCGAGCAAAACCTCAAGGCCCGAGAAGGCGTACGCGAAGTGCTCAGGTGCCCTCACCCGGACCGGTCGCCCCTCAAGTCGAGCTCTACGGGGACCACAAAGTGAGCTTCCTGCGGCTTCAGGGTCTTGCCGTCCGCCGGCCGCACCCACACCGTTCCGAGCTCCGAGTCGTGCGTCTCTTCGAAGCCCGCCCGCCGTAGGTCCTCCCGGCCCTTCTCGGTGGCCGGGTTGTTCGGCGCCCACGGGCCGCGGCCGGCCGCGACGCCTCGTGCCAGGGCCTCGCACACCGCGAGCATCAACGCCTCCCTGTTCTCCCCGTGCATCTCCTCGTGCGCCCGGGCGATCTCCGCGATGTCGCGGGCCGCCTCCGCGCTGGGCGCCTGTATGATGATGCGGCCGTCGCTGCTCGTGGTGTGACCCTCCTCGTCTCCCGTCGGGTCGAAACCCCCCAGATCCGTCCACGCCCTTATCGCCGCGACTTCCGCCCCCGTGGGTGTCATGTTACCGTCCATGAGACCCTCGCTCATCGCGTCGTCCCTTCTTTCGTATCTTCCGCTTGCCCGTTCAAGTGGTCACACTTCCGGCGAGCGATGCTCCTTGCCGAACCTTCGACCACAGCGGGTCCTTTCGCCATTGTTTCCACATAATACTCCCCCACCCCTCCGCTCCAACCGCCGACTTTCGGGGTGGGGGAGGGGCGCACGCGACCGGCCGTGCGTGGCCTCGCCGGCCCGCCCCCGGCGTGTCCGTGGTTTCACGGCCGCCCTACCCCCGCGTCTCCTGGCTCCTGGGGCAAAACCCCGGGCGGTCCACGTTGGTGGTGGAGACGCCGAGGTAGCGCCCGTCCGCGTCGAAGAACAGCACGACGTCTCCGCCGGCGA
>CADCUW010000635.1 GCA_902805985.1 uncultured Rubrobacteraceae bacterium | reverse complement strand
TCGAGCCGCCCACCCGGGACTCCGTCATGGACTGGCCCTCCTTGTCCAGGAACGGCCCCCTCGGGCTCTTCGACCGGCCGACGTAGACGCTGTAGCCCGTCGTGGGACCGGCGCAGCAGTTGGCCGAGGAGCCGAAGAGGTAGTAGTACCCCTCGCGCTTGACGACGTAGGCGCCCTCGTAGCGGTTGTCTATGGCGACCATCGTCTCGGGCCCGACGGCGCGCGTGCCGTCTGGCGAGAGCTCGGTGACGTACATGCCGCCGTTGTAGGAGCCGTAGTACAGGTAGCGCTTCCCGTCGGAGTCGGTGAACTCGTTTGGGTCGAAGGTCCACAAGAACCCCCCGTTGCCGCGCCGGGGACCGACGACCGGCTCCCCCGAGTCCTTCCACGGGCCCGTGGGCGTGGGGGCGGTTGCCACACCCACGGCGTTGTCGTCGCGTTCCGGGGTGACGGTGGTCTGGGTTACCACGTAGTACATATAGTACTTGCCGTCCAGGTAGCGGATGTCGGGCGCCCAGATGCCCGCATCCGGGGCCGCCCATGAGGGGCGGTTACCGGAACCGAACGCGTCGCCGACGTACTCCCAGTTCACCAGGTCCTTCGAGCGGGACATCGGGATGACGTGCGTCTTCCCCTCACCCTCGCGCAGCGGGTCGCTGGTCCCGTAAGAGTACCAGTAGCCGTCCTTGGCCTTGATGATCGAGGGGTCCGCGAACGTGTCAGCGAAACCCTTGGAGACGGGGTTCGTGTACGTTCCGGCCGCCTCCTGCGCCCCTCCCGTCGCCGAGGTCAGCAGCAGGCACAGCAGGAGCGCGGCGCCCAGCAAGGAGAGTCGGACGGCGGGGCGTTTGGTAGCGTCGGTCATGCCTTATCCCTTCAGGCCGCTTCGGGAGACGCCCTCGATGATGTAGCGCTGGGCGAAGAGGTACAGGACCAGGGGTAGGACCGTGGCGAGCACGCCGCCGGCCATGATGATCGTGTAGTTCGTGGTGTAGGAGCTCTGGAGGATGCCGAGGGCCGGCTGCAACGTGAAGTTCGGCGCGTTGAAGAGCACGTAGAGCGGCCACAAAAAGTCGTTCCAGTTGGTGAGGAAGCTCAGGATCGCCAGCGTCGCGAGGGGTGCCTTGGAGAGCGGCAGGATCACGCGCGTGAAGATCTGGAACCTGTTCGCCCCATCTATGAGGGCCGCCTCCTCAATCTCTGACGGCAGCGAGAGGAAGAACTGGCGCAAGAAGAAGACCCCGAAGGCCCCCGCCGCCCCCGGCACGATCACGGCGTACAGGGTGTCCAGCCAGCCGAACATGTCCACTATAAGGTAGTTCGGCACGATCAGGCTGACCGGCGGGATAAAGAGCGTAGCGAGGATGGCCCCGAACAGGAGGTTCTTGCCGGGGAAGCTCATCCGGGCCAGGGCGTAGGCCGCGAGTGACGCCGTGACGAGTATCAGCAGGGTCTGCGCGGAGGCGGCGACCATACTGTTCAGGAACCACCGGAAGACGGGGGCCTGGGAGTTCGCGCCGAGGAGTGCCGAGTAGCCCTCGCTGGAGAGTTGGGTAGGAACCCACTGGGGCGGGAACCGGGTGGTCTGGAAGTTCGGCTTGATCGAGGTCGAGACCATCCACAACAGCGGCGCCACGAACGCGAGCGTGATCAGGCCCAGTACGACGTAGGACACGGCGATCTTGAGGGTCTCCCCCGGCTCTCGCCGCTGCGCCTTGGACGGGCGGGCCGTAGCCTGGGCCATCTCTACTCCTCCCTGTTCCGCAAAAACACGAAGTTCACGACGCTGACGAGGGCCAGCACGAGGGCCAGGACGTAGCTCATCGCCGCCGCGCTCCCCATCTGGAACTGCCTCAAGCCGGTCTCGGCTATGTACATGATCGCCGTGCGGGTCTCGTTGCCCGGGGCGCCCTGCGTGATGAGGTAGGCCTGGCCGAAAACGTTGGCCGACGCGAGGATGGTGACCGTCAGCACGAAGAAGAGCACAGGCCGCAGGCCCGGGATGGTGATGTTGAGGAACCTCTGCCAGCTGTTCGCGCCGTCGACCTTGGCCGCCTCGTAGAGCTCGGGGTTTATGTCCTGCAGGCCGGCCAGGTATATGACGGAGTTGAACCCCATGGTCCACCAGACGGTGGGGACGACGAGCGCGGCCCACGCCCACGGCAGCGCCGTGGTCCACGGTATGTTGTCCGGCACGCCCGGGATGAACTCCAGGTAGTAGTTGAGGAGCCCCACGTTGGGGTCGAGGATAAAGCGCCAGAGGATGCCGATCACGGCAACGCCCAGGACGTAGGGGGCGAAGAACACCGCCCGGAAGAATGTGCGCCCGCGGAACTTCTGGTTGAGGAGGAGGGCGACGAGGAGCGGTATCACGAGCAGCAGCGGCACGGAGAAGAGGGTGAACTTGCCCGTCGCCTCCATGCTGGTCCAGAACGGG
>CADCUW010000634.1 GCA_902805985.1 uncultured Rubrobacteraceae bacterium | reverse complement strand
CGTCGGCACGCGCCACCGCTCGGCCTACCGTCTGGCGGCGGCGGTGCCGGGCGCCCTCGTGGCCGTGGTATCTCAGGACGCCAACGTCCGGTTCGTCGCGAACATCGACGGCGTGGTCACCTGCTGGGACCAGGCCTGAGCGGGTGCCGGATAGTTTCAGTGTGAGGGCCATCTCATGATCCCAGGAGTTGTGCGGCAAGTTCGAGCTCGCGCGATCTGGGAGGCGGCGCTCCCTGCTTGCGGCCCCCGGCGTCGGCACGGCGGGCGCCGCGAGGTCCCTCACGGGGCCGCCCTCGTCGGTGCCCGGCGCGACCGGGAAGCGGTAGACCGACGCGGTCGATACGAATGCGTACCTCGTTACCCGCCCCGACAGCAATCGTGCCAAGGCCCCCACCACCCTCGGCGGATAGGCGGAGGCGTCCACGACCGCGTTCCAGGTTCCCCTTTCCAGCGCCGCGAGGTCCCCATCGCGGTCGCCCGCCAGGCTCTCGACCCGCGCGTCGAAGATATCAGGGGCGGTCCTGCCCCGGTTGAACACGCTCACCTCGTGCCCGTGCCTCGAGGCGGCCTCGACCATGTGTCGACCGACGAACCGCGGGCTCCCGAGTATCAGCACCTTCACCCTAACCTCCTCCCGTTTGTCAACGAAGGGCACAGGCTACACTCTAAAAACACTGCAATAACACAACGTTGAGCTTGACCTTGCTCGGTACGAACCTTGGTCATCGGTTCTGCCTTGTTTCGCTCCGCGCGGGCGTCGCACGGTTCTTGGCTAGGTCTCCTAACGATCGCCGCGCTTCCCACTGCGGCGTCCTTTCCATCAAGTAACGCGTCGGCGAGCTCGACGGAGAACTCCGAAGCCGCCTTTGCGCCCGATTCGTGGCATCCTTCAGGCCTATGGCGGAGAAGATCGTACGACCGGCCGAACCGGAGGAAGCCGCGACGGTCGGCGACCTGGTGCGGGCGTCCTGCTAGAAGCACGTCGAGCGCATCGGCGAGGAGCCCGCGCCGATGCTCGGGGACTACGCCGCCCTTATCCGGGCCGGCGAGGCGTGGGTGTTGGATGGGGGAGAGGAAGTAGTCGGGGTGATTGTGATGAGGCCGGCCCAAGACCACCTGTGCGTGGGCAACGTGGCCGTCGCGCCCGGGCACCAGGGGATTGGCGAAGTCTGACGTAGGTACCGGATATGTGCAGAGCGGCGGCCACGGCTAGATCTGATCAGATCGCACGGGTTATGTGGTCGGTCGGCAGCCCGCGTAGGCGTGGCTGGCAACGGCAACGGCCCTGTCCGTCGCCCGGCCGAGGTCCACGCCGTCGGGATCCGCAAGCCACTGCACGGCGATGCCCCGCAAAATGCCAGCGAGCAAAACGGACTCGACAGTCGGGTCGATATCCCCCCGAACGCTTCCGTCTCCCTGGCCGCGCAGGAGCTGATCCCGCAGACTGTCGCGGAGCACCCCGTTCAGATCGTGGACGGCATCCCGCAGGTCGGGCTGGCCGGCGAAAGACTCCACGATGAGGATTAGCATCGCCCGGCTCGGGCGGGGGTCCTCACCCAGTTGGCCGAGATATCCCCCAATCAGGGCGAGAACGCCCTCGATGCCGGTACTCTGGCGCGCCACCCGGAGGGTAAGAATGTCCTCGACGAACAGGTCTTGGACGTGACGGATGACCGCCTCGGTGAGCCCCCGCATCGATCCGAAGTGGTAACCGACGAGGCCCCGGCTGACCCCGGCGACCTCCTCGATGCGGGTCGTGGTCATCGCGCGGTAGCCCTCCTCGCCGACGATGCGAAGTGCCGCATTGAGGATGGCCCCGCGGGACCTTCTCGTGCGCTCCTCTTGGCTGAGCATGCCGACAGGATACCATCTGAATTATTTGTTGTACGTACAGGATGTATAATAGAAGCTATCCTATCGTTCCGCGTGTTAGGAGAAAGCGTTGGTGCCGGCGGAGAAGAAGATGATCGATACGACGAAACGTCATCATGAGGAGACTGACTAATGCGAACGACTGAGGTGCACCCAGAAGACGTTCAGGCTGCTGATGGCGTGATCCCCGAAGACGTCCCGTTTTTCATGCTCAACCTGCTCCGCTACAGGGCGCGGGCGGACTACGGCGACCGCGCGGACGTCGCGCCGTCCTCGGGTCGGGAGGCCTACCATGAGCGTTACGTCCCGGCCTTCGGCAAGATCGCGGCCCGGGTGACGGCCGATGGCATCCGGGTTTCCTGGGTTGGTGCCGTGCTCGCCCGCGTTGTTGGGCCGACGGATGAGCGGTGGGACGAGATAGCGATCGTGGAATATCCCAGCTTCGCGGCCTTCCGGCGCGTAACCGAAAGCCCGGAGTACGAGGCCGAAGCGGTTCCCCACCGGACGGCCGCGCTGGAGGACTGGCGGCTGATCGCGACGGCCAAGATGTCCTGATCGGTCGATCCTCCGA
>CADCUW010000633.1 GCA_902805985.1 uncultured Rubrobacteraceae bacterium | reverse complement strand
GGCGATCTCCGCGGCCAGCGCCAACCCGAAGTCGATCCCGGCCGTGACGCCGCCGCCGGTGATACGGTTGCGGTCCTTGACGACCCTCTCGAAGACGGGTTCGGCGCCCAAAAGCTCCAAAAGGTCCGTGTACAGCCAGTGCGTCGCCGCCCGGTAGCCCCGCAGTAGCCCCGCGGCCCCCAGGACCAAGGAGCCCGTGCAAACGCTCGTCACGTAGCTCGCCTCGGGCTCGCGGCGGGCCAGGAAACCCAAGACCTCCTCGTCCTCCATCGTCGGTCCCACCCCGGGCCCCCCGGGCACGAAGAGCACGTCCAGGCCGGGCGCCTCGGAGAAGGTCGAGTCCGGCACGATCGCCAGGCCCCACTCCGAGCGCACCGGCTCCGGCGACGAGGCCAGCAAATGGACCTCCGTGCCCGGGGTGCGGGCGAAGACCTCGTAAGGACCCGTGAGGTCGAGTTGCGTGAGGTCGGGGAAGAGGATCATCCCCACCGACAAACCGCCGTCTCGCAAATGTCCGCTCGCGCCCATACCGTCCTCCCCTTCGTCTGTGCAGAAAACTCAAGAGACACCGTACAGTTTCGCACTTGCCCGTCTCGGCCACCTCCGCGAGCGGCGCGTATTTCCTAGGAGCCGGTTTCGGAACCAGACTGCCACGTCGAGGAGGGTTGCCCTTGGCTTTCTCCGTCGCCACTGCGTCCCGGCCCGGGTAGCCGCTCCGTGTTTATCCGCAGCACCTCCGCGAGCCTCGAGGCGTCCTCCTCGTCCGCGGGCGTGTAGGCTATCACCTTCGGGTCGGGATCGGCCGGCGGCCTCAGGGTCGTGTGCTCCAAGACCAGGCTACCCACTTCGGGGTAAAAGAGCTCCTTGCGGCCGTCCGACTCGCCCGCCAGATCGTACCTGGCCCACCACTCCCGGAGCTCGGGGCTTTCGCGTCTCAGGTTCTCGACCAATCTTTCGAACCGCGTGTCGCCGGGGTATTCCGCGAAGTCCGACCGGTAGCGGGCCAATACCCTCCGGGCCGTGGCCCCCCACTCCGCGTATCGCTCCCGCCAGTCAGGGTCGACGAGATTCCGTCGCTCGAGCGCATCCGGAAGGCCGTCAAGCGGTAGCAGCGTGTTGCTACCACGCTGCTACCGGTTCCTGATCTGGGCGTTCCGGTCCGTTTCGGATGGCTTTCACCAGGAAAGCGACAGAGCCCGAGGTTGCTGGCGAGGTCACCCCCTCCTTCTTGAACCCCGAGATTCTTCGCCGCCGACATCCCCGCTCCTTTCGGTACCGGTTCGTTTCGTCCGGTCAAAGCGCGATGCCTCGAAACCCGGCGGTGAGGGTGGCGGCGGTGCCGTCTGGCTCGTCCGACGTCATGCTGTTTTCTGCTACGAGGAACGGGCCGCGTCCAGGCGTTCCTCGAAAGACGCCCGCCATCCCGGCGAGAGGGCCGGAACACGTAGCACGCGCTCCGCCCCCCGCAGGTTGTCGGGGTCGAAGAAGAGCAGGTCGCTCGTCTCGCGCACGGTTACCCGTTCGGGATGCGCCTCGACGCGCTCGAAGGCGTCCCCGCGGCCGACCTCGCCCTCCTGGAGAACGCGCACGTAGAACCCGACGCGACCGCTGGCCAGGAAGAGCTTGGGGAACCTCGGCATCCCCATCTTGATGCCGAGCTTGAAGCACGGCGGGCGCGGCTGGGACACTTCGACGAGCGCGCCGCCCACCCGGAAGACATCGCCTATATGGACGTCATCTTCCGTCATGCCCTCGACCGTGAAGTTCTCGCCGAATTGTCCGAAGGCGAAGTCGGCGCGGTCGAGCTCGCGACTCCAGTGTTCGTAATTTTCGATCGGGTACGCGTAAGCGGCCCGATGGGGACCGCCGTGGTTCACGAGGTCGGCCTGACCGTCACCGTCCAGATTGAGCCTCCGCAGCGCGACCCGGTCTTCGACCGGCACCTTGAAGATGCCGGTCGAGACCGTCCTGCGACCGTGCGAAACATGCCGGGGAAGCGAGACGTTGACCGATAGCAGCCTCATCGACGGGCCCCCGTCCCGACCTTGGGCGTTCTCTTGCCCAACCCCCCTTCGGGCGCCTCCGTCGAGTCCTCGCGGAGAGAGGGGTCGCGAGGCTTCTTGCCCGCGGGTGGTTTGTCGTCCTGGCTTCCTGCGCTCTCCTAGTAGGCAACGGTGAAACGCTCCCCGATGAAGGCGCCCCTCTCCACTTCGTCGACGATCGCCGAGGCGTAGTCGGCGACGGTGATGCGGCTCTCCCCCTGCTCGTCGGTTACCGGCAGGTCGCCGGCTTGGACGCGGTACTTGTTGGTCTTCTCGCCCTCGAGCAGATGCACGGGGGGCGGGCTGACGTAGGACCATTGCACGGCACCGTTGGAGCCGCGGAAGGTTGCCAGCGCGTCCGCCTGCGCGAGCGCCTCCCCCTTGTACTGCCGGGGGAAGTGCGGGGAGTCGACGAAACGCCGGCCGGTGGCGTCCTTCAGGCTGCCGCCGCCGCCGACGAACAGCAGGCGGCCCATGCCGGCCCGCGGCAGGACGTCGAGGAGCACGCGGGCGGCCTCGGGCGCCGTCTCGAGCCGACCGCCGTCCCGCCCTTTCACGGACGCGACCACGGCGTCGTGGCCTGCCACGACACCCTCGATGCCGTCGGGGTCGAGGACATCGGCGCTCGCGACGGCGGCCCCGTCCAGGTCCTCAAGGCGCGAAGGGTCCCGCGCGATGGCGGTGACCTTGTGCCCGCGGGAGAGGGCCTCTTGGGCCACGACCCGGCCGATGTGGCCGGAGGCCCCGATGATCGCGATCTTCAGCGCGTCGCGGGTCACGGTGCTTCCTTTCGTGGTCGAGGGTTGCTGGGACCAGGTCCGGTCGAGGAACGCCGCGATCAGCGGCGCGGCCTCGGGTAGGTTCTCCTCCAGCGCAAAGTGTCCGGTATCGAACAGGTGCAGCTCGGCGTCGGGCAGGTCGCGCAGGTAGGCGCGGGCGCCGGCCTCCGGGAAGAAGAAATCGTAGCGGCCCCAGGCGATGAGCGTCGGCGGGCGGTGCTCGCGCAGCCACGCCTGCCAGCGCGGGTAGAGCCCGACGTTGGTGTGGTAGTCGAAGGCCAGGTCGACCTGTATCTGCTTGCGACCGGGCAGATCGAGGAAGTGCTGATCCAGCACCCACCCGTCGGGCGCGATCGATTCGGGGTCGGTGGCGCCGCCGACGTACTGGCCCCGGGTGGCGCCCACGTTGAGCAACCCCCTGACCTTCTCCTCGTCGCCCTCCACATCGGGACGGAGGGCGATGAACTGACGCGCCCCCGCCGACAGCCCCTCGTCGTACGCGTTGCCGTTCTGCACGACGAGGCCGGCGATCCACTCCGGGTGCCGCGTGGCCAGCCGGAATCCGACCGGCGCGCCGAAGTCGAAGACGTACATCACGAACCTCTCGAGGCCAAGCCGTTCGCAGAAACCCTCGATTACGTCGGCCAGCCGCTCGAAGGTGTACGCAAACGGCCCGCCGACGGTGGCCGACTCGGGCGCGTCGCTGTGCCCGAAGCCGGGATAATCGGGGGCGATCAGACGATACCGGTCGCCGAGGGCGTCGATGAGCCGCCGAAACTGGTGCGAGCCGGACGGAAACCCGTGCAAGAGCAGCATCGTCGGCGCATCCCGCGGGCCGGCCTCCCGATAAAAAACCCGGACCCCCCCGACCTCGACAAACCGATGCGTCACCCGGGGGACGTCGTTTACCGCCATTTCACACGCTTCCTTTGCTCTGTAATGCATTAGGATGAGTGTAGATCGGAAAATCTAATGTGTCAATAGCCTGTGGTACCATTAGACTTATGGAGAAGCCTGCTGTCGACGAGTTCCCCGTGGTCGGTGAGCCCCTCGCGCTGGACCTGATCAACACCCGGGTGCGCACAGCGGAGGGGGAGACCGACTTGCTGGCGACGCCCGCAGCGCTGCGGGCGTGGCTGGCCATCCAGGCCGAACGGCTCCCTCAACCTGACGCTCCGATCGCCGCCGCCGAGTTGGCCTCGGTCCATGCGATCCGCGAGGATATCGCGATGGCGATCCGGCACGCCCAACAGGCCCAGCACCCACCCGCGCAAGCTCTGCGAGCGCTGACCGACGCCCAGCGCGCCGCTCCGGCATACCGCGAATTGGCCTGGGACGGCGCGGTGGTAGCGTCGGCGACGCGCCGCGACGGGGACTACGGTGCGCGCCTGGTTGCCGAACTTGCCGAAGCCGCCGCAGACCTGCTCACCGGCCCGACAATCGCCACCGTGCGTCAGTGCGATGGCCCCGGTTGCGCGCTGCTGTTCCTGCCCGCACACCCCCGCCGCCGTTGGTGCTCCCCGAGACTGTGCGGCAACCGGGTCCGCGTCGCCCGCTACTACCAACGCCACAAGGTCCCGTGACCGTCAGCCGCCCTGGTTCCTGTAAGGTGTCACGGTACCCAAACGGAATTTCTGTACCGCGAGAACAGGCCCAGGACCCGGGTCCGCGTCACGAGCCGCTGTGAACACCATGAGAGGATGGTTGCGGGCGGCACCCTGCGGATCGGCCTGACCCACATAGCCGAGGCCACCGTACCTTCAGCTTGACCCGTCGGACCCTCTCGCGGGGGTGCCGCCCGCGGTCGTCGGTCGGGGCGCAGGCGTGGCCTTATAGGGGTCATCGCATGATTCCGGCAGTATTGTCCAGTAGAACACCCCGCCCGGAGCGGGGGTAGGCAGAACGCGTTCGCGGGATGAAAAGGCGAAAACCCTGGAACGGTCTGCAAGCCGCAAGTCGTGGCATGCTTCTCTACCTTTTACCAAGCCCGGGCGTATAGCCTACGGGTTGCCCGGGGAGCCGAGTACGGCTCGCAAGCTTCTGCCGCTCCAGACGGCTCGGTCGGAAACGGCCGCCCGGCTCCCTCGCACGCCTCGACCGCTAATAGCGGCCGCGCACGCAACCCCGGAGTCCGACCTCGCGCATCAGGCGGGCCACCCGCCGGCGTCCGCAGCGTTCTCCCAAGGCCCGCAGTTCGGCATGCGAGCACGGCGAGCAGCAACTCTCCCTGCGCGAACTGGCCCGGGAGATCGGCGTCAGCCATGCCGCGCCGCGGCGCCACTTCCCGGACCGGCAGGCCCTGCTCGACGCTCTGGCCGAGGCGGGCTTCGAGCGTCTGGACGTGCAACTGCGCGCGGCGGTCGCCGAAGCGGGGCACGACTTCGCGCCGCGGCTGCGGGCTGCCGTGGCGGCGTACATCCGATTCGCCACCGAGGACGCGGCGCTGCTGGAGCTGATGTTCACCGGCAAGCACCGGCCGGGCGCCGACCGGGTGGTGGCGGCGGCCGGCCCGGCGTTCACGCTGATGTACGAGCTGATCGCCCAGGGGCAGGCGGCGGGGGAACTCGCCGTCGGGGACCCCGAGCGGGTGGGCATGGTCCTGTTCGCCACGATGCAGGGCATCGCCGCCCTGATCAACGGCGACATGGTCAAACCGGAGCTGCTCGACGGCCTCGTGGAGACTGCGGTCGAGCAGTTCGTGCGGGGAGCCCGCCCGGCCTGACGCCCGCCAGTCTGGAGGCGTCCGACCGAAGCGTCCACCTTTACTGCTATGCCGGCGGCACGCATACGCCGGCCCCTCTGTGTCAAGTCGCTGGCACTGTACCCCGAGCGAGGAACGCGGGGCACGCCCTCAAGGCGCCGAACAAACCACCGCGAACACCCTGTGGGGGACCGAGAGCGGATCCTCCGGGAATCGCGCCCGCAGGAGCCGCTCCAGCTCGGCGTCGAAGCGCTCGACCCGCTCGGGCGGGAGGCTGGCCGCCACCCCCGCGCTGGCCCGGATCCTTCCCCGCCAGCCCTCGTGAGGGTAGGGTACCGAGACGTCGAAGGAGAAGGTCTCTACGGCACCGAACCGCGCCACCGCGACGTCGGCGAGCCACGCCGGGTAGATGCCCGTCCCGCCGCCCATCCCCCAGGCGGGGTTGTGCCGCTCTATGAGGCCCTCGGTGGCCTCCACGATGTTGCCGGGCAAGGGGACCCAGTCGAAGTGCGCGATGACGAGCCTGCCGCCAGGCCTGAGGACCCTCCTCGCCTCCGCGGCGGCCTTCCCGCGGTCGAACCAGTGCCAGCACTGGCCGGCCGTCACCGCGTCGAAGGAGGCGTCGGGCAGCCCCGTCCGTTCCGCCTTCGCCGTCACGTACTCAACGCGGACGCCCGCTTCCTCGTCCAAGCGCCGCGCCTCCTCGAGCAGGGGCGCGGCCGGGTCCAAACCCACGACCCCGCAGCCCCGCAGGGCGAAGCCGCGCGCAAGGGTCCCCGTGCCGGTGCCCACGTCGAGCACGCGCGAACCGGTTTCACCGACTCCGAAGGACGAGAGACGCCCGAAGAGCTCCTCCGGGAAGCCGGTCCTGTGCTTGCCGTAGTCCCTGGCGGTCTTCCCGAAGTCCACGCCCATCGCGCCAGTATCTTGACCGCGCGGCCGAGGCGCAAGCCCGGCGGCCGGTTCCGGCCGTCATGACGCGCCGGGCGCGAACCCTTCGAGATCCCCGAGCAGCTTCCGGAACACCGCGTCCGAGACGCGCCACTTGAGGCACCGCGTTGCCTCCTTGCGCGACTTGCCTTCCCCGAGCTTCTTCCGGTAGTAGGCCCGTCCGCAGGGATCGCTGCGGGCTTGGACGACCGCGATCATGTGCAACACGTTGTTGAGCCTCCGGTTCCCGGCCAACGAGAGCCGGTGCCTGACCACCTCGCCGCTGGAGGCCTCGATCGGCGCCGCGCCCGCGTAGGAGGCGAAGTGCGCCTTGCTCGGGAATCGCCCCACGTCGCCCACGATGCCGACGATCTTCGCCGCCAGGATCGGTCCCACGCCGAAAACTTCGGTCAGCGTGGTGCCGGAGGCCTCCACCTCGACCCCGATGTGCTCGTCGAGTTCCGCTATGCGCCGGTCCAGGGCGCGCACGTCCCGCAACAACTCGGCCGCCAGCCGCCTACGGACCCGTCCCGTCGGGTGCCGCGGCCTGGCGCGGCGCAGGAGCTTGGCGGCGGCATCGGCGGAGAGCTGCCTCCCGACAGGATCGGAGAGGAGGTCCCGCAGCATCACGTGCAGGCGGTTAAGGGCGCGGGTTCGCTCGGCCACCAGATCCTCGCGCCGCTCGGTGAGCAGCCTCAGGATCTCGGCGCGGCCTTCCAAACCGTCCTCGTGCTGGACCGAGGCCAGCCGATCGTTTCGGAGAGCAGCGAGGGCGGTGAAGGTGGCGTCCAGGCAGTCGTTCTTGCGGGCGTTGCCGGTCGAGAGCACCCTCACGCGCGCGGAGAGCTTGGGCGGGACGTCCACTACCTGCTCCCCCGAGGCAAGGAGCTTCTGGGCCAGGGGCCGTCCGATGCCGCCGGCGCCCTCCACGGCCCAACGGCGTTCCGGGAAGCGCTTCGCCCACCTCCCCAAGGCCCGCAGCCCTTCGCGGTTGGCGGGGAAGTTCTCTTGCCCGACCAACTCTCCCCGCTGGTCGATCGCCGCGACTACGTTCGTCGCCTCGTGGGGATCGACGCCGATCAGCACCCCCATACCGTGACCTCCTTGCCCTCGGTTGCCGGACGACCGATGCGCGCGGAGGGCATCCCGACTTTGGGCGCGGTGCATCCCTCTGTTGAGCCACTCCGTACGTCGGCGGGCGCCGGCGGACCGCAGGCCGGCGTGGAGCCAACCTCCGCGAGACGAGGCGGCAGGGCATTTGCGAGCGAACCCGACCGGCACCCTAGAAGCTTAACGGCTGCAGACCGCCTGGCTCCTTCTCCGAGTTAAACAAGTCGGGCAATTAATGGTGAGGTCTGTTGAGGGTCTCGTTGACGGTGATCTACGAAATCCCGAGCCTCTTCGCTACCTCGCGCTGGGACAGCTTCTCGATGTCCGTGAGTGGGGAGCAGCCTACATACGGGATCTGGCGCGCTCGTGATGAGTAGAGTTCTCCTTACCAAGAGGAAGTATCGCGGGAGGAGGAGCGACGGGTGCAAGACGCCCAAGATCTCATCCCGAAGGGGCTGAAACCCGAGTCTTTGTCCTTAGCGAGGTCGCGTGGACATCTCGGTCGCCCCGGTGGCGCCGTCGGCCGCCTGCCCGGTGTGCGGCCGATCCTCTCGTCGAATCCACAGTCGGTACGCCCGTAAGATCGCCGACCTACCTTGGCACGGTACGCCCGTCGTCTTCCGCGCCCGGGTGCGCCGCTTCTTCTACGACGAGACCTCCTGCGAGAGGAAGATCTTCTGCGAGCGGCTGCCCGAGGTGGCGGCCCACGCCCTTAAAACGGGCTGGCTCGACGGGGCGCTCTTGCTCGTGGCCTTCGAGTTGGGCGGCAGGGCCGGCTCTCGCCTGGCCGCGGAGCTGGGTCTGCTGGTCTCCCGCGACTCCCTGCTCCGCACTGCTCCGCACTGCTCCGCAGGCTGAGAGGTTCGCCGACGCCGGACTTCGGGGAGGTGAGGGTGCTTGGGGTGGACGACTGGGCGGCTCGAAAAGGCGAAAGGTACGGCACGATACTGGTCGACCTCGAACGCAGGCGGGTCGTCGACCTTCAGCCCGACCGCTCCGCCAAGACCCTGTCGGCGTGGCTCAAGGCCCACGCAAGCGGGGTGGAGGTCGTCAGCCGCAACCGCTACCGCCCCTACATAGAAGGGGTCGGCGCCTGCGCGCCGGAGGCCGTGCAAGTGGCGGACCGCTTCCACGTCTCCAAGAACCTCTACGACGCGCTGGAGAAGGCCGTCGAGCGCAACAGATGGGCCGCGGCCAAGGCCGCTCCCGCCCCGTCGACTCCGCCCGCGGACCCCGGGGCGGGGCACCCGCTGTGGGGCCACAGGACCGACCCCGGGAAGCGCGAGGAGCGCCTGAGGCGCTACGAGCGGGTGGCGGAGTTGCGGCGGCGGGGCTTGTACGTCGAGGACATCGCCTCGGAGGTGGGCCTCAGCGAGCGCACCGTCGTCCCCTGGCTGAAGGCCGGGGGCTTCCCCGAGCGGGGGAGGCCCAAGAGGAAGAAGTCGAGCCCGGTGGCCCCCTACGCGGACTACCTCCACCGCCGCTGGCAGGAGCGGTGCATAAACATGGCTCAGCTCTACAGGGAGATAAGGGCGATGGGCTACGAGGGCTTCTATGATGCGGCAGCAGACCACATGAGGTGCCTGCGCAAAGGTCTCGTCCCTCCGGCCGGCGCCCCCGCGGGCGGGAGCGAGGGGCCGCACCAAAGGTACCCGCCACGAGTCCCAGGAGGTCGCCCGCCTCCTGATGCTCGAAGCGAAAGACCCGCTGGCCCTCGAGTTTGGGCAGGTCCGGTACGCGGAGGAGCTGCGGGCCTACAGCCCGGAGCTTGCCGTCGCGCAAGACTTGGCGGGTAGGTTCGCCAAGCTGATGCGCGGGGGCGAAGGGGAGGAGCTCACGGGTTGGCTACGAGAAGCCGATCAGAGCGATCTTCAGGAGATCGTCGCCTTCGCGAGGGGGATCCTCCAGGACGAGGCGGCGGTGAGGGCGGCGATCCGCGAGCCGTGGTCCAGCGGCAGGTCGAGGGCCAGGTGAACCGTCTGAAGACGTTCAAGCGGCAGATGTCCGGTAGGGCGAACTTCGACCTCTTGAAGAGGCGGGTGCTCGGAGCAGCCTGACGGCGAAGGCGACGATCTCGTGGCTCTCGAGGGAGTCATGCCCTGCTTTCACCAACTT
>CADCUW010000632.1 GCA_902805985.1 uncultured Rubrobacteraceae bacterium | reverse complement strand
CTTCGGGTACACGAACAGACTCCCAACCGCCTGCAGCGAGAACAGGATGGGCAGCAAGAACAGGAAGAGGACCACGAAAAACGCCACGAACAGGACTAGCACCAGGGCCACGTGCAGCTACTTTCCTTGACGGGGATACATCCTGAAAGGGATTATATATTAAGACTCCCCCCGCTTCGCCCCTCAGGTCACGCCCCCGGTGCAACGCTTCACGCCCCTCGGTACCGTGACGGAGGGCGCGCCCCGGGCCGTTCCTCTCCAAACAGGACGCTAACCCTCCGGGACCGCTGAGGACCGTCCGAAAACGCGAACCGTCCAGCCCGCGAAAACCCATTCACGCCCGAGGCAAGATAAACAGAGAGTCTCCCGGCCGCGGAGAACGACCGCCTGCCCGCCTAGATCTCCACCTCCGCCGGCCCTTCGAGGTCCTCCAGCAACCGCAGCGCGGCCAGGGCGACCCGCCGGTGACCCTCCCTGTCCCCCGGCTCTCCCATCGGGAGGTTGTACGGGAAGGGGACGAAGGCTACCCGGGGGGCCAGCACCCCGCGCTCCATGGCGAGCGTTACCGTCGGTATTCCCCGTTCCTCGATGGCCCCGCAGACCAGGCCCACGGCCCGGTGGCAGAGCGGTCAGGAGGGGGTCAGGAGCACGGCGTCGACGCCGTCTTCGACCAGCTTGCCCGCGACCTCGGGGGCCGTCTCTTCTGCCAGCGGTCCTGTTTCGTGGATGGCGCCCATGAACGAGAAGTGGCGGTGGTTTGGGGTCCCGACATCACCTGTCGATGCGAGGCTTCTCAGGGTCCACAGGGGGAAGACGGCGTCGAGGTCTGAGCCTTCGTCTGGGCGATGGTAGGCGTGAGTCCAGGTCAGGTCTTCGGCTTCGGTGGGGATTTCGCGGTACGAGCAGTCGCCGGCGGGGTCATCTATGTCGAAGCGCGGCTGGCCTGGCAGATGCACGCCGCCGGTCGTGACGAGCGCGAGCCGGCTCTCGAAGAGCGGTCTACTGGGCCGGGCGAAGGTTGGCACTAGACGTTGAAGCGGATCAGCGCGGTGTCGCCATCTTTTACGACGTAGTGGCGGCCTTCGAGACGGATGCTGGCCGCCTCCTTGGCCTTGGACCACGAGCCCGCGGCGACGATGTCCTCCCAGTCCCCGACCTCGGCGGCTATGAAGCCGCGCTCCATGTCCGAGTGGATGCGCCCGGCGGCGGTCCGCGCCGTCGAGCCATCCCGCACGGTCCAGGCCCGGCTCTCCTTCTCCCCGGCCGTGAAGAACGTGACCAGCCCGAGCAGCCGGTATGCCGTCCGCACGAACTCCTGGAAACCTGTGGTCTCGAGGCCGAGCATCTCGAGGTACTCCCTCGCCTCATCCTCCCCGAGCTCCACGACCTCGGCCTCCAGCTTCGCGGAGAGGCGAACGACCTCGGCGCCCTCGCGCGCGGCAAGCTTCTCGACCCTGGCGCTGTATTCGTTTCCCTCCGCGACGGACTCTTCGTCCACGTTCGCCACGTAGAGGGTGGGCTTGGCCGTGATGAGCGTGCCCAAAGCCTCGGCGAGGGGGTCTGTCTCGGGATACGAGCGGGCCGGGTTCCCGTCGGAGAGGTGGCCAAGCAACTTCTCAAGCTCCGCGGCCTCGGCCTTGAGCTTCGCGTCCCCGCCCTTGGCCGCCCTCCCGACCCGGTCGAGCCTCCGCTCCGCGGTCGCGAGGTCCGCGAGCAGCAACTCCGTGTTGATGGTCTCGGCGTCCCCCTCGGGGTCCACCTTGCCCTCGACATGGACCACGTCCTCGTCCACAAAGCACCGGACAACGTGGGCGATGGCGTCGCACTCGCGGATGTGGCCGAGAAACTGGTTGCCGAGGCCCTCACCCGCGCTCGCCCCCCGCACCAGCCCGGCGATATCCACGAAGTCCACCGTAGCCGGCACGACCCGCCGGCTCTTCATGACCTCGGAGAGGGCGTCCAGGCGTCCGTCGGGGACCGCAGCGACCCCCAGGTTCGGGTCGATGGTCGTAAACGGGTAGTTCTGCGCCTCGGCGCCAGCGCGCGTGAGGCTGTTAAAGACCGTGGATTTCCCCACGTTCGGCAGACCGACGATTCCTACTCTCATGAGGAGAGTGTATCAAATGGTAGCAAATAGGCTCTAGGCTCGAGGTATCGTGGGCGTTCCTGGTGGCCAGCGGGATGGGTCGGAAGGCGCACGCCCTCGATCAGCATCTCGCGCAGGAGAATGAGACCAGTCCATGCCTGACGCCTCGAATCCAGAACCTCGAGCCTCAAAACCTCATGCCTTCTGCCTCTTCGCCAGCGCCCCGGCGACGGTGGCGGCGCCGACGAAGACGGCGGTCTGCAGGACGGCGGCGAGGACGATGCTGAGAAGGAAGAGCGTCCAGGCTTCGTCGGGGGAGATAGTCGTCCCCATGACGTCGGAGAGGGTGGCGGCGATCCGGG
>CADCUW010000631.1 GCA_902805985.1 uncultured Rubrobacteraceae bacterium | reverse complement strand
GGGAGGCCACCAGGCGCGTATCGGAGAAGGAGCGCGGGCCGGTAAGAGCCTAGCAAGGGGTCTCGCCAGAACGCTGTAGCGATGGGCCCCGGGCTGCGGTTCGGGGCCCTGTCGTATCCGCGGGATTCAGGACAGGGAGAGGAGCCGGATGAACGTTCAGACGCTGGAAGAGACCGCGAGGGAGCTCGTCTCGCCGGGGAAGGGGATACTCGCGGCCGACGAGAGCCTGGGGACCATAGGGAAGCGGTTCGAGGCTGTTGGTATAGAGGCGGGCGAGGAGAGCCGACGCGCCTACAGGGAGATGCTGTTCACGACACAGGGCATCGGGGAGTACCTCTCCGGCGTGATCCTCTTCGAAGAGACCCTCGGGCAGAATGCTTCTGACGGCCGCTCGTTGCCGCAGGTGCTCCTGGACCACGGCGTCATTCCCGGCATAAAGGTGGACAAGAGCACCGTGGGCCTGCCCCTCTCCCCCAGCGAGAAGTTCACCCAGGGCCTCGACGGGCTGGGCGAGAGGCTCGCCGAGTACGGGGAGATGGGCGCCCGCTTCACCAAGTGGCGGGCGGTCATCACCATCGGCGACGGGATCCCGTCGCGCAGCTGCATCGAGGCGAACGCCCGGGCGCTCGCCCTCTACGCGGCCTTCTGCCAGGACCACGACCTCGTGCCCATCGTCGAGCCCGAGGTCCTCATAGACGGCGACCACTCCATCGAGCAGTGCTACGAGGCGACCGAGCGAACCCTGCACGCCACCTTCCAGCACCTCTACGAGCAGGGCGTCGAGCCCTCGGGCATGCTCCTCAAGCCGAACATGGTCATCTCCGGCAAGGGGGCCGAACGCCAGGCCGGCGTGGAAGAGGTCGCCCGGTCCACGGTCGAGTGCCTGCTCCGGTGCGTGCCCGCGGCGGTGCCAGGCATCGTCTTTCTCTCCGGCGGGCAGACCACCACCCAGGCGACCGCCCACCTCAACGCCATGAACTCCATGTACGAGGGGCTGCCCTGGGAACTCTCCTTCTCCTACGCGCGGGCTTTGCAGGAGCCGCCCATGGAGATCTGGGCCGGCGAAGCCGGAAACATCGAAGAGGCCCAGAAGGCCTTCTACCACCGCCTCAAGATGAACGGCGCCGCGAGAAGCGGCAGCTACTCCGAGAAGATGGAAGCCGCGTAAGAAAGCTTGTCAACTCTTTGGTGACGGACGAAGCTTATTGATAGACCGGGAGAGCATTCGCCTTACTTCTTGCGTTTTTGGCGAGAGCATCCGTTAGGCGTCTGCCTTCGGGTAGCCCAGATCGCGTGCTAGTAGATGGTACTCGAGCTCGTTGGAGGAGCCCGTGGCGATCAGCATGAAACGACGAAGGTCCGCCTCGCCATCTCTACCGTAGCCCTCGGCTATGTTCGCCGGTATCGAAGCCGGGCAACGGCGGAGTTGCGTCGTCAACCCGTAAGTCTCTTCCCGACGGAAACCACTGGAGGCCGCATACACGCCGAGAACAAGAAGATGGCCCTTCTCCCAAGCCTTGACCTCCCGAAAATCTCTCACACCAATCAACTCCTCGGAACGCAAGCCACCGCTCTTTAGCCAGCGGTCTGAGATGCCGACTAGCTGAAATGCTGCCTAGCTGATAGCTAGACGCGGTCGGCGCGCACGATCAGACGACGCTCCCAGTTCGGCCCGGTGCAGGTCTGGAGGGTCAGCACGTCCCGGTCGCGGATCTGCCCCATCACCCACGAGTCCTCGGGGCCGGTCTCGAAGGTCTCGGTAACGCGGTAGCGGTACCTATCGCCGTCGCGGTCTTTTAGCAGGATCTCATCTCCCCTGCCAAGCTCATCGAGGCGGTAGAAGATCAGGTGGCTCGCCGTCCCCGGGAAGCCGAGCCTGTGCCCCGCCAGGTAAACGTTCCTCTGCGGTGTGCTCGACCACGGCATCGAGGTCTCAGGGTGGTGCCCGACCCCGTACTTGAGCGCCCACGCGCCCACGGAGTCGAACACGGGCGCGTTACGGATGCCCATGGCATCGACCGTGAGGCCGAGCACAGCCCCGTCCGGCAGCGAGTAGCGGCGCGGCTCCTGCGCCGAGCGTATATCGCTCTCCGTCGGCTCCGGCGGCTCCTCGAACTCCGGCGTCTGCGCCGGCCGCGCCGCGGGCTCCGGCTCGGGGGCAGGCGGCGGCTCCGGTGCCCTCTCCGGCTCGGGCTCCGGCTCCGGCTCGGCCGGTTGCGGTTCGGGCTCTTCGGCCTCGGCTTTCACCAACGCGACAGGTTTCTCCCTCCACGGCTCTATGCCGGGGTCTGAGCGCACCAGCGGCCCGGCCCCGGCCCCCGTGGCGGACCTGACCGCGGCCATGGGCTCCTGCGAACCGCCGAGCCACGCGAAGACCGCGACCGCGCCGGCGCAGACGAGAGCCAGGACCATCGCGATGATTCCCGTCCTTAGAGGCACTCTCGTGTCCTT
>CADCUW010000630.1 GCA_902805985.1 uncultured Rubrobacteraceae bacterium | reverse complement strand
TGGCCTCGACGGCGGCGGTCGCCTCGGCGGGGCTGCCGAAGAACACCCTTCGCGCGAACCCCACCGTCCCGAAGAACCGCCCGACGGGGTCGTCCGGCAGCCTCCCCGTGAAGAACAGCCAGTCCACAGCCTTGATGGCCGCGAATTCGGCCGATCCGGCGGCGAAAAACAGCAGGACGCAGTCCGGGCTGCCCCACACGCACCGCGCAACGGGGGAGGAGATCGTGGGATGATACACGAGCCGACCCCCTGGGTGGCCTCGAGGACAGCGACAGACCGCGCGATGCGCGGGGGCCGAGTATAAACGAGCATGCGGCATACCGCCGGTGGACGAGGGGGCGCCCGTGCGCCCGCCACAATTTGACACCGGCATCGCGAGCCTCCCGCTCGACCGGCCGCGCTGCTTGCGGGGGAAGGATCGCAGAGGGCGATCAATTCCGAATAATTTTTTCGACGAGCCCCATGAACCGCGGCAAATTCGACGGTACCTGGTCGAGGGACTTACGGAACTTCCAGCCTCGGACCCCGGTCCGGCAGGTTTTCCGACCCCTCCGCGCCCTCGCGGACGTGTGCCAGAACGACGCGGCTGCCCGGAGCGGAGGCGTGCTGGTAGGACATCCCGGCGACGGGGAGAGGCCGCGCGGGGCTTTCGCCGCCCGGGGCCAGGAGGCTCGGGCCACCCCGACACACCCGCCGCGGCTCGGCGCTTGACACGAATATTTGGTGCTGTTAGCTTAAACTCATAATGTCTTTACATTAGGGGTGTAGGGGCGCGAAGAGGACCAGATGACCGATGCGCTCGCGGGTGTGACGTTGGACCACGGCAGTCCCGTGCCGCTCTACCATCAGGCGGCGCAGGCGTTGGAGGCGGCCATCGAGGATGGCCGGTTGCCGCGGGGGAGCAAGCTCGGGGGTGAGGTGGAGCTTGCGACGCGGTTGGGGATCAGCCGTCCCACCATGCGCGCGGCGATGAAGCAGCTCGTGGACAAGGGGTTGCTCCTGCGCCGGCGGGGCATCGGGACCATGGTAGCCCCCAGGCCCGTGAGGCGGGCGGTCGCCCTGACGAGTTTGTACGACGACCTCAAGGAGGCGGGGAGGGAGCCGCGGACCAGGCTTCTCTCGCTTGAGAGGGTTCCATGTCCTCCGGACGTGGCGGAGCACCTGGCGCTCGAGACGAACGAGCCCGTGATCCTGTTCGACAGGTTGCGGGTGGCCGAGTCCGACCCCATAGCGCTCATGCACAACGTTGTGCCGGCGGATCTGGTGGAGATCCGGGAGAAGGACCTGGAGCGTACCGGGCTCTACGAGTTGTTCCGGGGTGGTGGTGTCGCGCCCAACGTCGCGACGCAGCGGGTGGGGGCTCGCAAGGCGGGCGAGGAGGAGGCCGAGCTCCTGGAGATAGAGCCGGGGGATCCCGTGCTGACCGTTACCAGGATCGCCTACGACACCAACGGGCGGCCCATAGAGTACGGCTCCCACAGCTACCCGGCCGAGTCCTACTGGTTCGAGATGATGCTGGTGGATCTATAAACAGGCGCTTCGCGTCGGGTGGGGACCCGGCGAGACGAGACGCAAAGGGACCGTCCGGCCGAGGCCCGGCGGCCGGGGGAAGGGGAAACTTGGCCAGAGAGATAGGCATAGGAACGGTCAGCCTGGGGTGGATGGGCCAACTACACACGCGGGCGTACCGGCGCCTGCTCGACCACTACCCCGAATGCGAGCTCCGTCCGAGGCTCGTCATCGCGGCCGACGCGGTCGAGGAGCGGGCGCGGGACGCGGCGGACCGGCTCGGCTACGAGGGCTGGACCACCGACTGGCGTGAGGTCGTAGAGCACCCCGAGGTCGAGGCCGTGAGTATCGCGGCGCCGAACTACCTGCACAGGGAGGTCGCCGTGGCGGCGGCGCGGGCTGGCAAGCACATCTGGTTGGAGAAGCCGTGCGGGCGGTATCCCTCCGAGACTTACGACATTGGGAAGGCGGTCGGGGAGGCCGGGGTCATGAGCATGATCGGCCTGATGTACCGTCACGCCCCCGTGGTCGAGTACGCCAAAGAGATCATCGCTGCCGGGGAGATCGGGGAGATCACGCACTACAGAGGCTACTTTCTCGCCGACTACGCCGCCGACCCGAACGGCGCCCTGACCTGGCGCTACAAGCTAGGCGGCGCGGGTCTCGGCGTGCTCGGGGACATCATGCCCCACTCGGTCGACATGGCCCAGAACCTCATCGGCCCCATCGTAGGTGTCTCCGCCCAGAGGGAGACGTTTATCCGGACCCGACCCGAGGTCCCCGAGGGCATGGGCACGGGCCACTTCACGGTCGAGGGCGGGACCCGGGGGACCGTCGAGAACGAGGACTACGCGAGCGGCCTCGTTCGCTTCGAGAACGGCGCCCGCGGGACGATGGAGAGCAGCCGGACCTGCGTAGGTCCCCACGTCAGGAACGGCTTCGAGGTCAACGGCACGCGCGGCGCCCTCTCGTGGGACTTCCAGCGCCTCAACGAGCTGGAGCTGTACCGCACCGACGGGACGGGCGACCGGGGCTACCGCACGGTCTACGCGGCACCCGGCATGGGCGACTTCGACAGGTTCCAGCCCGGCGCCGGCATCTCGATGGGCTACGACGACCTGAAGGTCGCCGAGGCCGAGCGGTTCCTCTCGTCCATAGCCGACGGCCGACAAAGGGCGGCGAGCATCCACGAGATCGTCTCGACCATGCGGGTCGTAGACGCGATGGAACGCTCGTGCGAGACGGGGGGATGGGAGCGCGTCGGGGACTCCACCGGGGCGACCGCGGCGGCCGGCGAGCGCCGGGCCGGGGGTGGCGCGTGAACGGGCCTGACCTCGTGTGCATCGGGCGCACGAGCGTGGACCTCTACGCCGAGCAGGACGGGTCCAAACTGGAGGACGTCCAGTCCTTCCGCAAGTACGTCGGGGGCAGCGCCACGAACATCGCCGTCGGGACGGCGAGGCTCGGCGTGAAGAGCGCCATGATCACCCGCGTCGGGGACGAGCAGATGGGCCGCTTCGTGCGCAAGACCCTGGCCGAGAACGGGGTCGATGTCTCCCGGGTCCGCCCGGACCCGGAGAAGCTCACCCCGTACGTCCTGCTCGCCGTCAGGGCGATAGAGGACTTCCCGAGGCTCTTCGCCTACGGCGACGCCGCCGACCTCGCCATCGAGGAAAGTGACGTGGACCCGGACTTTGTAGCCTCTTCCAGGGCGCTGCTCGTAACGGGCACGCCCCTCTCGCGGCCGGACGCCAGGGCGGCCTCCGTAAAGGCCATAGGGTCGGCGCGAGACGCAGGGACGAAGGTGGTCTTCGACCTCGACTACAGGCCGGTCTTCTGGGGTGTTGCCTCCCACGAGCAGGGCGGGGAGATGTTCGTCGCCAGCGAGAGGGTGACGGAGGTCTACCGCTCCGTGCTGCCCGACTGCGACCTGGTCGTCGGTACCGAGGAGGAGGTCAGGATCGCCGGCGGCTCCACGGACACCCGCGAGGCGCTCCGGAGCGTCCGCGGCCTCTCAGGGGCGACCATCGTGCTCAAGGTCGGGGCCATGGGGGCGATAGTCTTTCCCGGAGAGATACCGGAGAATCTCGAAGACGGCGTCAGGGTTCCGGGCTTCCCTGTGGAAGTGTTCAACTCCGTGGGAGCCGGCGACGCGTTCATGAGCGGGTTCCTGAGCGGCTGGCTGCGGGAGGAGCCGCTCGAGGAATGCCTGCGCCTCGGCAACGCCTGTGGCGCCATCGTCGTCTCCCGGCACGGGTGCTCACCGGCCATGCCGACGACGGAGGAATTGGAGTACTTCCTGGGCCTGGAGGAGAAGCCGCGGCGTCTGCGGGACGACGCATGGTTGGATCACCTCCACCGCGCCACGACCCGCAACGACCCGAGAGAGTTGCGGATTCTGGCGGTGGACCATCGCTGGCAGCTCGAAGAGGCGGTCGACGAGCTCGGGGTTGACCGCGGGCGCCTGCGCGAGCTCAAGGTGCTGCTCGGTCGGGCTTTCCGGCGGGTGGCCGAGGAGGACGAGGCAGCCGGCGTGCTCATAGACGACGTCTACGGGGACGAGGCGCTTGCGGAGCTGACGGGGAGCGGGGTCTGGATCTCCCGCGCCGTCGAGGTGGCGAAGAGCCGGCCCGTCGAGTTCGTCGGCGGCCCGAACCCCGCCGCCACCCTGCGCGCCTGGCCCGAGGAACACGTGGTCAAGTGCAACCTCTACATGCATCCGGACGACGACCAGGAGACCAGGGAGATCCAGGAAGCGAGGGTCATCCAGCTCTACGACGCCTGCCTCGCGAACGACCGGCGACTGCTCTTAGAGGTCCAGGCCTCGCCCGGGACCACCTACGACGGTGAGAGCGCGGCGCGGTTGCTGGGGCGGTTCTACGAGATCGGGGTCCGCCCAGAGTGGTGGAAGATACCGCCGAACCCTGACCCCGCGGTGTGGGCCAGGATCGGGGACGTCGTCCGCGAGCACGACCCTTACTGCGCGGGGCTGCTCGTGCTCGGGCAGGCGATGGAGGAGGAGAGGCTCGCCGAGAGCTTCGCCGCCGCGGCCTCCGAGCCACTGTGCCGGGGGTTCGCCATCGGACGCTCCATCTACGGGGAGCCGGGCCGTCGCTGGCTGGCCGGCGAGACGGACGACGAGGGGCTCGTCTCCTCGGTGGCCGAGAGGTACGGGCGCATGAACGCGCTCTGGCAGAACAGGAACGCCCGGCCCGCGCGGGAGGGCGCGGCGCGATGACGACACCGTCGGGCGGGCACGCCGAAAACAAGGGGGCAAACGTGGAGAACGGCGGGGGACGCGGGGGGGACGAGAGGGTCCCGGTAGGCGTCGTGGGCACCGGCGGCATGGGCGGGATGCACGCGATGTGCCTCCACCGGAAGGTCGCGGGGGCGAAGGTCGTGGCCGTCTCGGACGTGGACGCGGAGAGGGCCGGGAAGGTCGCGGGGGACTGCGGCGGGGCGGTCGTCTTCGGGGATGCGGTCGAGATGATCCGGGACGAGAGTGTCGAGGCCGTCGTCATAGCCTCCCCCGACCCAACCCACGCCGGGCTGGTGTTGGAATGCCTGCGGATCGGGAAGCCCGTCATGTGCGAGAAGCCGCTGGCGACGAGCCCCGGGGAGGCCCTCGGGATCGTGGAGGCGGAGGTGGATCTCGGCCGGAGGCTCGTCCAGGTCGGCTTCATGCGCCGCTATGACCCGCAGCACGTGGACGTCAAGAGGACTGTCGATTCAGGGCACATCGGGCGTCCGGTGCTCTTCAAGGGGTGGCACAGGAACCAGCGCATACCGCCGGGCACGGATTCGGAAGGGGTAATCGTCAACTCGGGGATCCACGATCTGGACTCCGCGCGGTGGATGCTCGGGGAGGAGATCGAGGAGGTCTTCGTCCGCGGCCTGAACACGTCGGGTTCCTCGGGCGGCGAGCTCGACCTGCAGCTCATCCAATTGTCCTTCTCGGGCAATTGCCTCGGCATCATCGAGGTAAACGTGGACGCGGGTTTTGGCTACGAGGTCGGCGTCGAGGTCGTCGGCGAGCGCGGCACGGCCTACACCGCGCCCCCGACCGGCGCCATCGTGCGCCTGCAGAACTCCTACGCCCAGAACGTCGAGACGGACTGGCTGGAGAGGTTCGAGACCGCCTACACCGTAGAGCTGCAGAACTGGATCGAGTCCATATACAGGGGCCGACCCGGGGGCCCGGACGCCTGGGACGGCTACGCGTCCCTCGTCGCCGCCGAGGCCTGCATAGCATCCATCCGGTCCGGCCGGCCCGAGGCCGTCGCCACACCGGAGAGGCCCGCGCTCTACGCGGGCGAGGCGACCGGGGTGGCCGGTTGAGCGCCGGGGCACGCATAGCGGGCGCCCCGGTCTCCTGGGGGGTCATCGAGGTCCCCGACTGGGGCCACCAGATGACCGCGGATAGGGTCCTCAAAGAGGCCTCCTCCCTCGGCCTTACCGCCGTCGAGGCCGGCCCCGAAGGGTTACTGCCCAGGGATCCGTCCGCGGTCAGGGACCTGCTCTCCCGGTACGACCTGAAGCTCGTCGGCGGCTTCGTGCCCGCGGTGCTGCACGAGCCGGGCTTGCGGGAAGAGGAGCTGGCCGCGGTCGAGGAGCGGGCTGGGTTCTTCGCCGCCGCCGGGGCCGACGTCGTGGTGCTGGCGGCGGTGCCGGCTTCGGAGGACTACGGCGCCCTGGTCGAGATCGACGCCGGGGCGTGGGAGGCGCTCTTCGAGTCCCTGAAGTCCGTCGAGGAGATCTGCGCCCGGCACGGCGTGACGGTCACGCTGCACTCCCACTACGGCACCGTCGTCGAGAGCGACGAGCAGGTAAAGCGCTTCCTGGATGGCTCCGAGATGGGACTCTGCCTGGACACCGGGCACCTCGCCATCGGGGGCAGCGACCCGGTCGAGATCGCCGAGATCGCGGGCGACCGGATCAACCACGTCCACCTCAAGGACGTGGACCTCGCGATGGCCGGCAGGCTCGCCGCCAGGGAGCTCAGCTTCAGGGAGGCCGCCCGGCAGAACGCGTTCCGGCCCCTCGGCGACGGCGACGTGGACGTCGGTGGGGTCCTCGACCGGCTCGAAAGCTCAGGCTATTCGGGCTGGTACGTGCTGGAGCAGGACTCGGTGGTCGAGGGGGAGCCGCCCGAGGGTGGGGGGCCTGTGGACGACGTGGGCAAGAGCCTGCGGTTCCTGGAGGCGCGCATCGGAGGTCCCCGGTGAACGCGGTGGCCGAAGCGTCGGCCTCGCCGCCCGTGGAGGTCGGCCTGATCGGAGCCGGCGGTATCGGCTCGTTTCACGGGGAGAGCCTCGCGCAGCGGGTGCCGGGCGCGGTCCTCGCGGCGGTGGCCGACCCGGCGCCCGGGGTCGCCGAACGGCTGGCGGCGTCGCTTGGCTGCCCGCGGGCGACGTTGGAGCCGGCGGAGTTGCTGGCGGACCCCTCGATACGGGCGGTCGTCATCGCAGCACCCCCTTCCGTGCACGCCGACCTGATCGAGGCCGCCGCGGGCGCCGGGAAGGCCGTCTTCTGCGAGAAGCCGATGGCGCTGACGCTGGCCGACGCCGACCGCGCGATCGGGGCGGCGCGCGCCGCCGGGGTGCCGCTTCAGGTCGGTTTCAACCGGAGGTTCGCCGCCGACTTCCGCGCCGCCCGCGACCTCGTCGCCTCGGGCCGGGTGGGCCAGGTCCAACTCATGCGTTCTCTTACGCGGGACCCGGAGCTCGCAGACCCCGCGGTGATCAAGCCGTGGACGATCTTTCTCGAGACCCTGATCCACGACTTCGACACGCTGCGCTGGCTGAACCCCGGCGCCCGGGCGGTCGAGGTCTACGCCGCTGCCGACGCGCTGGTGCGCCCGGACTGGAGGGACCGCGGCCTGCTCGACACCGCCGTCGTTACGGTGCGCTTCGACAACGGCGCCCTGGCGACGGCCGAGGCAAGCTTCCAGGCGGCCTACGGCTACGACGTGCGCGGCGAGGTCTTCGGATCCGCCGGCATGGTGACGGCCGGCGACATCCACCGCACGAGCGCGACCTTTCACGGAGAGGACGGCGTGGTCCGCGAGACCGTCCGCCGCAACGTCGACCTGTTCCGCGACGCCTACACTGACGAGCTCGCGCACTTCGTAGATTGCGTCCGGGACGGGATTGATCCTGAGGGTACAGGTGAGGACGCCAGGGGCGCGCTCGAGATCGCCTTGGCCAGCATCGATTCCGTGCGGGAGGGGCGGCCGGTCCGGGTCGAGGAGGTGGCCAGGCGATGAGCGGTCATCGGGCGCCCGAGCCGGCGTTCCCGCTGGCCGTATGCGCCGAGATGGTGTTCCTGGACCTGCCGTTCGAGGAGAGGGTGCGCCAGATCGACGACCTCGGCTTCGCCGTGGAGATGTGGAGCTGGCAGGACAAGAACGTCCCGGCGCTGGCGGATACGGGTGCGACCTTCTCCTCCATGACCGGCTACCTGCACGGCAACCTCGTCGAGCCCGACGCCGCGAAGACCCTGCTCGCGACGGCCGAGATGACGCTGGAGACGGCCGGTGAGCTGGGTTGCCCGCGCCTGGTCGTCCACCCGGCGGAGCTCGTCGAGGGCAGGGCCGCAAGGCCCATGTTCCGGGAGGACGGCGAGATGTGGCTCACGGCCCTGCGCACGCTGGAGCGGCTGGCCGAGCTCGGCGAAAGGGTCGGGGTCACGTATTGCCTCGAGAACCTGAACACGGCGGTCGACCATCCGGGGGTGCCGCTCGCCCGTGCCGGGGACACGCTGGCGCTGGTCGAGGCGGTCGGCAGCCCGCGCGTGCGGATGATGCTCGACCTGTACCACGCCCAGATCGGCGAGGGAAACCTCGTCGCCCTGGTCGAGCGGGCTGGGCGGGCGATCGGTGAGGTGCAGGTGGCCGACGTGCCGGGGCGTCGCGAGCCGGGTACGGGCGAGATCTTCTACCCGGCCGTCGCCCGCGCGCTGGAGCGTGTCGGCTACACCGGGACGGTCGGGCTCGAGGCGTACGCCTCGGGCGACGACATCGAGGCGCTCGGCAGATTCCGCGCGGCGTTCACCCGCGAACCCGCCGAAGACGAAGCCCCCGCCACCGACGCGCGCGGCAGCCCCGCCTACCTGCAAAGGCGGTGCGAGTAGGTGACCGAACCGGGCAGGCCACGTGGGGCGAGAGAGGGAGGCCAGATGGAGAAGGAGGTTCGTGGTAGCGGGGATCAGAAGAAGCGTATGACGAGGCTCGAACCGTCGACACGACGTGTCGATCGTGATGGTCGGGGAACTCCGAGTAGAGGAGAAGGGTAGTGGGTAGATCGAGGACGAAGAACTTGGTGGCGGCGCTGGCCGCCGGGGTGTTGGCGCTGGCGCTCGTCGCCGGGTGCGGCGGCGGTGAGAGTAGTTCATCCGGCAACGCCAGGGGCGACATCACCATCGCGGTGGTGACGCACGGGCAGGCGTCCGACCCGTTCTGGTCCGTGGTCAAGAACGGCGTGGACCAGGCGGCCGAGGACATGGGCATCGACGTCCGCTACAACGCGCCCGAGACCTTCGACATGGTCAAGATGGGCCAGCTAATCGACGCGGCCGTGGCGACCGAGCCAGACGGGATCGCCGTCTCCGTCCCGGACGCCGACGCCTTGCAGGAGCCGATCCAGAAGGCCGTTGACGCGGGCATCCCGGTCGTTACGCTCAACTCCGGCGTCGACGACTACGAGGACCTCGGGGCTCTAACCCACGTCGGGCAGACGGAGTTCGTGGCCGGCCAGGGCGCGGGCGAGCGGCTCGCCGAGGAGGGCGTCACCAACGCGCTCTGCGTCAACCAGGAGGTCGGCAACGCGGCGCTCGACCAGCGCTGCGAAGGGTTCGAGGACGGGCTCGGCGGGCCCGTCGAGGTCGTCTCCGTGCCGCTCGCCGACCCGACCGACGCGCAGAACAAGATCCGGACCGCCGTCGACCAGAACCCCGACGTGGACGGGATGCTCACGCTCGGCCCGACCGGCGCGGATCCGGCGCTGAAGGCCCTCAGAGAGTCGGGCGCGCTCGGGGACGTCGCGCTCGCGACCTTCGACCTCTCCCCGTCGGTTCTCAAGGCCGTCAGGGATGGCGACATGGTCTTCGCCGTCGACCAGCAGCAGTACCTGCAGGGCTACCTGCCGATCGTCTACCTGACCCAGTACGCCGAGAAAA
>CADCUW010000629.1 GCA_902805985.1 uncultured Rubrobacteraceae bacterium | reverse complement strand
GTCACGACTCCTGGGGCAACGCCGTCTCGGGACGCCAACATGTGGCCCCCACCGCCGCCCGGGCCCGGATTCGCAGGGACCGTGGCACCGGTGGTTCGGTGAGCGGTCCGGCCCCCTGCATCTGACGCAGCGGGGCGGTTTCCGGGTAGGGCTCCCCGCGGCCGGCGCCGCAGCAGGGCCTCCTTGTAGACGTCTGATAAGAGTAGTTTCCGCAACTTCGCCCCGAGGGGGTTCTCGGAACTTCGGGCGGCGGCTAGAAGGTTTCGGTGGGGACGTGCCCGAGGTCGATGCCGCGCACGGCCGCCTGCGTGCGGTCGGAGACCTCGAGCTTGCGGATCACGTTCGCGACGTGCGTCTTGGCAGTGGGCCCGGCGATGTCGAGCGCGTGGGCGATCTCGGGGTTACTCCGTCCTTGGGCGATCAGACGCAGCACCTCGACCTCCCGCTCGGTGAGGGGGTCGAAGGGCGGCCGGCGGCGCTCCTCCCCGCCGATCCTTCGCGGCGGGCGTCCCTGGCCTTCTCGTCGGAGTGGCCACGCAGCAGCCGCAGGGTCAACTCCTGTTGGTCGCGCAGTATCTTCAGCCGCTCGTCGACGGCCAGTTCCCTCCTGCGAGTGCTACGCCGCAAAACCCACACGAGGTACAAGGTCGCGAGGCCGACCATCGGGGATACACCGGCCAGTACGGGGACCGCCCAATGCACCACAAGAACACCCCTTTCGGCGGCCCGGCCGCCTCCCATGCGTGGGAGGCCCGTGGCTTTGCGTCCCCGCCTCGCGGCGGGTTTGCCTTTTCGTGGACGTCTTCTACCGCTTATATGCGCCCAGGACGGCCGAAAAGTACCGCGAAGGAGGTGCGGCTCTTGTTCTCGCCCTATTCATCGTACGTCCTAGAGAGACTGTCTGGAAAATCGGAATAGAGCCCGAATCGAGGCTCCGAGGGCCACCAGGAGGGAACAAAGGACCTCGGATTTGGCCACTTCTTGCTGCCAAAGTCCCGTCGTCGAGAAGCCTTCGGGTATTTTCCAGACAGTCTCTAGAAGAAGTGTTCTGCGAACTTGGGCTTGATGGGGAATCTACGTGAGCCGATCCCCGGATCGTCGGAGTGCGAGTGCCACGAGCGCCACTGCCAAGGCGCCCACGCTGTCCACGAGCAGGTCGCTAATGGTGTCGGCCATCGTGTATTTGCCTACGAAGAACCACTCGAAGATCTCCCAGTAGGCGCCTACGGTGACCCCCAGGGTGAACACCGAAGTCCCGAGCGCGACGGCCCTCCCCTCGGGCACGGCGCCCCCGTAGAACAGGAAGTAGAACGCCAGGCTGACGCAGAAGGTCGTGAAGGCGTGGGTCAACTCGTCGTAGGGGACGATCTCGTCGAAGAGGCCGAACGCGAAGCCCAACGCCCCCGCCAGTGCCGCCAGCGCGAAGAGCACGTCGAAAAAGGCGGGGCGCCGGTCGCTTCGCAGCAGGTGGGCGAACGAGAGAGCGACGAAGACGGCGACGATCAGGGCGGATTGTAGGTCGCCAAGGACGACCAGCGCGGCGACCAAGACGCACAACGCGACGCGAAGTGCGCGGAGGACAAGCCGGTACAGTGGCAAGCGGACCAAGGTCCCTAGTATCTACCCTGAAGAGTCCAGCTTATTCACCCGAGTGCGTGGAAGGGCTGTTCCGCGAACGTCATTCGTACCGGACGAGCTAGTCGCGGCTGTTTTTAGTCGCTCCTCTCGCTTCCACCGACCGCCCAGTTCGCCAGCCCCCATGTGGCCCCGAACACCGCGTGGTCCAACATGGGGAGCAAGACCTTGGGCGTGCGCTCGGTCCAGGGTGCCCGGTGGACGCCGAGGAGCGGCAACCAGCTGGCCCACCCCGCTCCCCAGACGAGCAGCCCCAGCGCCGCGCCCACGGCAGCCTCCTCTACCGGCCCGCCCCTCTCCCGACGCAGGAAACCGAAGGCCGTTCCGGCCCCCATGCCGTAGGCGAAGTGGGCGACCACGGTCAGAAGGCGTCGCCCCCCCGACGAGAGGTCCCCGACGAGGCCGAGTTCCTCGACGCGATTCACGACCTGCATCGGGGCGGTCTCGAAGACCAGCCCGAACCTCGCCCAGGCCTCGCGCAGGCCCGACAGGGCGAGCGTCGCCGTGATGCCGCCGAACACTCCCGCCAGTGCCCTCTCCTTCAGATTCACTGCCCCTCCTTCCCCTAGTCAACTCCCGGTGAAAAGCCAGTATAGCCCCGCTAAGAAGTCGGAGCCCCCTGATCCCCGGCACCTATTCACCCTAGTACGTGGAAGGTAAATTCTCCGAAAGTCGGATTCAGGATCCCGCTAAACAGACCGCCGTAGCTCCCAGGGGCATTCACGGGCCTGTAAGAGGCATACGAGGCGACACTACATATTGTGGTACCGCATAAAGATGCGCGAAAATGGACGCCAGCGAGCCACGTGGCCCCATC
>CADCUW010000628.1 GCA_902805985.1 uncultured Rubrobacteraceae bacterium | reverse complement strand
TCTTGAGACGGCACAGTATGGGCAGACAGAGACCGAGAAAAGGAGAAGCACCAAGATGAGGAAGATAGCGACCATAACCACCGCGCTGATGCTCATGCTGGCCCTCTCGACCGGCGCGGCCTTCGCGTCGCAGGCCATAGACTACGGTACTTCCGCAGGCGAGGTCATCAAGGGTACGTCCAAGGCGAACGTGATCCACGGCCTAGGTGGCAACGACGCCATCCACGGCCTGGGCGGGAACGACGTCCTATACGGCGATGCCGGCCACGATGGCCTCTACGGCGGGGCGGGCGACGACACCGTCCGGGGCGGCGATGGGGACGACCGGGCGGAGGAGCGAAAGGTCTTCGGCGGCTCCGGCAACGACAAGCTCTACGGCGATGCGGGCGACGACGCGCTCTACGGCGGCCCCGGCTCCGACACCCTCAACTCCATGTTCGACCAGGGAGCCGACTACGTGGACTGCGGTTCCGGGATCGACACGGTGAAGAAGGGCCCGAACCCCAGCCTCGACCGCTTCGTGAACTGCGAGAGGTTCGTCAACTAGCGGCGCTCATACGACACCGGGCGGGAGAAGGGTCGAGCGTTACGCTCGGCCCTTCTTCTTGTCCCGAAGGTTGGGGAACTTCCCTTCTGCGCACTCGGGTGAATAAAACCTCACGCGTACACTGACTCGACAACGTCTAGAAGCAGAGCAACGCGGAGGAGACCCAAAGTTGAGCGACGAACTCCACGCAGAGCATCGAGAAGGCCGCGGCCAAGTGGAGGCCACGCGGTTCTGGGAGGACCATTACCATCGGCGTGAACGCGTGTGGAGCGGGAGGCCGAACCCCGTCCTGGTCGACGTCGTAGGGGGCTTGCGCCCGGGCACCGCGCTGGACCTCGGCTGCGGCGAAGGGGGCGACGCCATCTGGCTCGCCCGGCAGGGCTGGCGCGTGACAGCCGTCGACGTATCCGCCACGGCCCTCGATCGGGCGGCGGCAGGCGCGGCCACGGCCGGAGTCGCCGACCGCATCGACTTCCGGCAGCACGACCTTGTCCTTGCCTTCCCCCCGGGCGCCTTCGACCTGGTCTCCGCCCAGTACCTGCACTCGCCGATAGAGTTTCCCCGCACCCGCGTCCTGCAAGAGGCGGCGAGCGCCGTGACGCCCGGTGGCCTCCTGCTGATCGTCGACCATGCCTCGGTCGCCCCCGGGTCGTGGGCCGAACCCGAAGAGACGCTGGCCCCGCTCGACCTGAGTCCCGACGAATGGCACACCGAGAGGCTCGAAGCCCGCGAGCGCGAGACTACCCACCCGAACGGGCGGTTGGTCACCCACACCGACAACGTCGTCGCCGTCAGACGCCTCGCGCGGTGACCAGCCATCTACTCTCCTCGCTGGCCCCAGAGGACCTGGAGTCAGCTAACTTCTCAGAACAACCCTTCCACGCACTCGGGTGAATAGCGACTTGCGAAAGGTGCGCCGTGCTTGTTCGGGTGGCATCATGAGGATACCGAAAGGAAGATGGTGCCCGTGTCGACGAACCTGTTTCCCATAGCGGCAACGGCCTTCTTGGTGGTCCTGGCGGTGGTGTTTGTCGTGTTCACCGCGAAGTACATCAGGACGCGTGCGAGGGGGCGAGGACCCTTGGAAATGTTCTCGCAACCCCGCCACACGTTCGCTCAGTACGACGACGAAGGTGAGGGGATCGGCACCGAAGAAGGCAACGCCAAAACCGGTGGCGAGGATCGGCAGAAGCCAGGTTAGTCCGCGTGCCCCGCACCAACCTTCCCTGCACGTATCCCAGGGACGAAGTTCGGGGAACGCCCCTTCTAGGTCGTACGGTGAATGGGAGGAGGATCGTTCTACCCGCCCCGGCTGAAGTGTTCCTCGGGCGCCTGGGAGCCGGGCATCCCCTTGTCCAGCCCGAGGCCGCACGAAGGGCAGGAGGGGGAGTGCTCGGCGTAGGTGGCGCTGCCCTCGTCGTCGTCGAAGTAGGCCAGGAAGCGGAAGGCCCCGACGTTCTTGATCTCCGACCACAGCCTGTGCCCGCATCCTGCGCATAGGGTGAGCATCGCGGCCGCGACCCTACCGACTGGGCGATGGTGCTTCATGGGCCGAAAGGTGCAGATCAGCCCGGGGAGGGCCAACTTGGCCCGAAAGGTGCACGACGAGGGAGGGCTCGTGCGCTCACGCCCAACGGGACGCCGCCCAATGAAGAAGGACCCCCGACTCGCGATGAGCCGGGGGTCCGGTATGGTGCGTTGTCTGCCTCGGCTATCTCGCGCCGACCATCTCCTTCACCTTCTCGGTGGGCGTCTTCTCGCGCCCCCCGTCCGCCGGTCTGGTCTCGGACCTGGCCTTCCTGCGCCGGTCCTCCTCCGCCCTTAGCCTGCGGGCCTCCTCGTCTAGACCGAGGTCCTTGCGCTCATAGCACATGGACTCATCCGCTCCTTCCGTGGTCGCCTGCGGT
>CADCUW010000627.1 GCA_902805985.1 uncultured Rubrobacteraceae bacterium | reverse complement strand
TAACCAGGGCGATCCGCGGCTTTTTCGGGAAGTTTCTCTCGGGGGTCGAGCAGCGCAACCCCGAGATACTGCTCGAGAACGCCGTGCAGGACGAGCTCGAGAACCTCAAGAAGCTCCAGGTGGCCGCAGCCCGCACGATGGCCTACGAGAAGATGCTCGCCAACGACGCCGCGGGCAAACAGAAGGTTCTCGCCGTCAAGGAGCGCCAGGCTCGCGAGCTCGCCGCCCGCGGCCAGCGCGACGCCGCCGTCGAGGTGGTCCAGCAGAAGCAGGAGGCCCAGACTCAGCTCGTCGACATAGAGGCCAGGCTGGAGGAGGCGCGCAAGAACTCCCAGGAGATGGAGCGGGCCTTCCGCGACCAGGAGCGCCGCTACAACGACGTCGCGCGAGAGCGGGCCGCCCTCATGGAGGAGCACCAGCGCGCCCGCGCGCTGCGCACCGCCAACGACGCGCGCGCCCAGATCTCCCTCTCCGACTCCAGTAGGGATTTGGAGAAGGCCCGCCAGTCCATCCGCCAGGCCTCCTACGAAGCCGAGGCCGTCGGCGAGCTCGGTACCAGCGAGACGGAGCGCCAGATCGCCGCCGCCGAGATAGACATCAAGCGCCTGGACGCCGAGCACGAACTCGAGATGATGGAGATAGAGATGGGCCTGCGCGAACCCGAACAGATAGCGGCCCCGGAAGGAACGCCCGCCGAGCCCGAGAGACCGGAGGAAGGCCCCCGTGCCTAGCGGACTCTCCCGGCACCTGATGAGGCTCGTCCCCTTCGGGTCGTTCTCGGGCCTGGCCGCGCTGGCCGCGACAGGCTCCGACCCGAGCTACCTGCTCGCCGGCCTCTTCGGCGCGGGCGCCGTATTCTCGGGAAAGCGTCTCCTGGACCGGCGGGCGAACGCACGTCGGGAGCTCTCGCGCCAGGTGCGGGAGAACGTGAAGGAGCTCGGGCGGGTGGCCCGCGAGGACCGGCTGGCCGCACCCCAGACCAATCGTCTGGCGGCGCTGCAGTCCGGCATCCTTGAGAGCTGGGAGCTCTTGCCCGAGGCGTACAGGCCGCTGCTCGACGAGGACATCTTCACCATCGTCGGGGAGGTGGGGGATGCCGCGAGGCTCGCGCGGCGTCGGGCGCTCTTGCGGCGGCATCTGGAGAGCGTCGACCGGCGAGGGATCTCGAACCGCATCAAGGGGCTCGAGAGAGACCTCGCCCGGCTCCCGGAGGACTCGCCGCTGCGGGCGCCGTTCGAGGCGGCGCTGGAGGGCAGGCGGGGCGAGCTCGACGGGTACGGGGACATACTGGACGGCATCAGCATGATCAACGCCCAGCTGGAGAGCGCCGAGAGCCTGCTCGGCAACCTGCGGGGCGAGCTGCTCGCGGTCGACAACAGGTTATCACCCGGCTCCCTTGACCCCGGTCTGCAGCAGCTAAAGGAGAGGGTCGCATACTTCAGGCGCGGCCTGGACGAGGTCACAAGGAGCGTGGAGTCGTTGCCCGCTACGGAGAGGATGGCGGCCAGATGAGCGAGGATCGCACCAACCGGCAGAACTTTTTCACCCGGATGTTCAGGGAGCAGGAGGCGAACGAGGGGACCTCGATCTACTCCCGCGCGGAGATAGGCGCGGACGGTCAGAATGAACGAGAGACCAGCCCCCACTCGCGGGCCTTCACGGTGGAGCGGGCGGCCGAGGTCATAAAGAACCTCCCCCCCGAGGTGCCGCGTCCGGCGGCGGTCCGCATCGTGCGCCAGACGCTCGAGGCGGCGGGCATCGACATAAACGAGCTCGACTCCTCGATCAGGGCGCGCGAGGCAAGGCTAGAGTCCGAGATAGACCTCAGCGAGAACCGTATCCGCAAGCTCAAGGACGACACGGAAGATGTGATCCGCAACCTCGAAGACCAGATCCGCAAGGCCCGGGAGGCCCGCAACTCGGGCGTCGCCGAGCAGGAGCGCAAGATCGACGAGGCCGAATCGGGCCTTGAGGACATCGACATGGTGCGCGGCTTCTTCGGCCTCTCCCAGGATGAGGCGGACGGGGAGCCCCAGCAGCCTTCCGAGGAGACCACCGCGGGCGAAGACGCCGCGGGCGACGAGACGCAGGTGATCCGTACCTCCGGCGAGGATACCCAGGCCATCGACGGGGCTGGCGAGGACGACACGCAGGTCTTGAGGCAGCCCGGCCCGCTCTCGGACTCCGAGGAGTACTGGAACACCAGGGACGATAGCAAGCGGTGAGCATCCCGCGCCGCCTCGGGCGCCTGGCCAGCGGCTTTCTCTCGACCCTCGGGGAGGACGAGCGCGTCCGCGAGCGGCTCCGCACCGGCCGCGAGCGCGGCGAGACCCTCAGGGGCGCCTTCGAGGCCGCCCTCCGCGGCGCGCAGGAAGAGTTGCGCCGCGCCGAAGAGCGCCGCCGCGCGGAAGGCGGGAGTTCCTCGGGCACGACGTCCGGCGGCAGCGAGCGGCAGAGCTTCGGGAACCGCACTTCCGGGTGGGCCTCCTCCGGAACCTTCGCGCCGCTGAAGTACCCCCCGAACGTACTCTCCGCCTACGACAGGCTCGGCCTCGTGCCGGGCGTACCGATGGATGAGGTGGACCGCAAGCGCAGGGACCTCGTCAAGAAGTTCCACCCGGACAGGTTCTCGGACCCGGATAAGCGCGTCCGCGCCGAGAGGGTGACAGCCGAGATCAACGCCGCCCACGACGCCATAGAACGCCACGGTCTGCGGAAGAAGCGCTAGGGAGAGCCTGGAGAACGCCCCGCGGCCCGAAGACCGCCGGGCATGCTCCGTCATGTGGAGGAGCTGACGATGCGGGTACTCCTGGAGACCGAACGGCTGGTCCTGCGCCGGTTCACCGAGGCCGACGCGGAAGACCTGGCCGACCTCGACGGCGACCCCGAGGTCATGCGCTTTATCACCGGCGGCAGGCCGACGCCCCGCGACGTGATCCGGGCCGAGACCCTGCCCCGGTTCATCCGCGCTTATGGGCGTTTCGAGGGGTTCGGCGTCTGGGCGGCCATCGAGAGGGCGACCCGCGAATTCATCGGGTGGTTCGAGTTCTACCCGCCGGAAGGTCGCGGCCCTGAAGAAGCGGAGCTCGGCTACCGGCTGCGCCCTTCCGCCTGGGGAAAGGGCTACGCCACAGAGGGCTCTCGCGCCCTGATCCGCAAGGGCTTCATCGACCTCGGCGTGCGGCGCGTGGTGGCCCAGACGATGGTCGTCAACGCGGCCTCCCGCCGCGTGATGGAGAAGGCGGGGCTTACGTACGTGCGGACGTTCCACCAGGAATGGCCATGGCGCATCGAGGGCGAAGAGCACGGGGACGTCGAGTACGCCCTCACGAAGGCCGACTGGGAGCGCCGGGAAGCGTCGAGAAGCGGAGGGCCACCGGACGAGCCGGGGACCAACCGAGGGAGGTAGCGGGAAGTGTCCGCGGATATCAGGGAGGAATGGGACCGGATCTTCTCCCGGCTAGACACAGTTCCCGGCGGAGAAGACGCCTGGCTGGAACGCCGGCGGAGCCTCCTCGAGACGGGCGCCGACGCGCCCGTCCTAGATCTCGGCTGTGGCGCCGGAGAGGACGCCCGCTCCCTCTCGCGATGGGGCTTCGAGGTCGTCGCCGCGGACTTCTCGGGGAAGGCGCTGGAGCTCACCGGACGGCGGGCGCCGGAGGCCGAGACTAAACTCGTAGACCTTACCCGGGACCTTCCGTTCCCAGACGCCCACTTCGGCGCCATCGTCGCCAGCCTCTCCCTGCACTACTTCCCCTGGCCAGAGACCGTAGAGATTCTCGAAGACGTCCGGCGTTGCCTCGTCCCCGACGGCCATCTCCTGACCCGCCTCAACTCCACGAGCGACCCCTACTATACAGCCGCACGCAAAGAGGAGATCGGTCCGCACCTCTACCTTGTAGAAGGCTCATCGAAGCGCCTCTTCGACCGTGACGACGTTATAGCGCTGCTCTCCACACGCTGGAGGATAGAGGACTTGCAGGAGATGACTACGAGCCGCTACGGGTACGAGAAGACGTTGTGGGAGATCGTCGCTAGAAAACCCGCGGGCTGAGGGCCGACAGCGGGCCAGAGCGTGTCAAGTGACAGGCTCCGCGCGATAAGGCGATTCTCAGAGTTTTCGTGGCTTTTTGACGAATTCAAGGCGGTTTCACGGAACTCGCGTGCCGGTCAATCAGCGTGTTTTTGTAGATCCGCCAGCATCTTACGCAGCTCTGTTACCTCTTTCTTTAGTGCGGGAACTTCACGGTCGGTAAGGGACTGCACCTCCCTCCCGATGAGATCCAATTTGGACTCGATCTCGGGTTGTAGCGACTTTAGATCTTGTGCACCAGGGCCGTTCAGGACGCCTTCGAGACGCTCCACAGACTGCGCGAGGGCGTCTCCGCCAGGTGCACCGCGCAGCAACTGCTCGAGTCCAGTCCTAAAGAGTAACCCGAAGACCGCGAGCACCAGTATCGTGCTACCGAAGCTCGCGACCATTTCCGTGGCCACCTCTCGAAGTACGTTACCCGGTCCGAAAAAGTGGGCCATAGCGGCGACTGCTACGCCCAAGATTGCCACGGCCACCAAACCCGGGACGGAGATCAGCTTGCTCAACGTCGATCGTTCGGGCTCTTCTCCCACGAGGGCATCCTACACCCTCCCCTGACGTTGCGCAGGTGCCGGCCGCGCGCACGAGTACGCGAGCAAAGCGATGCCCGAGAGCCTCACTGACGAGCACGGTGTCCCACATAAATCAGCGGCCGGGTATTCTGACTGCTTTTCGTGTACTCGACCGCCTTCAAGGTCCGTCTTGCGTAAGCGCCTCATAGCCTGGACGGGTCCCCGATCAGACCGGTGCTATACGGGGAACCCTAAATCCCAGCACTACTCGGGCGAATAGATCCTCACGCAAGTCCTTGGCGCGAGTGGCGGGGACGCCGGTTCGGGGTCTAGGAATGAGCTTCTCTTAGGAGTTCGGGCTTGTCGATTGTTCCCGGTCCCTCGGGGCCCCTGATGCTCACGTAACCGGCGCCGGTCCGGGAACCTAGCAGCACGAGGTCGCTAGGATTAATGGGCTCCAACATCTTGTCCTCTTCGGCGAGGTCGGGCTGCTCGCAGATGATGGCAACCTTCCCGTCGACCGTGGGGCCTCCTCGACGGCGGGGCTCCGCCCTCGGTCACAATGTAGGAGACGTCTTTGTCCATCCGCGTCTCCGATCGCCGAAGGACCGGTATCCGGTAGAGTCCCGACACTTCGGGCCTGTTGGCCCGCGCCTGAGAGGGGCAATGTCTTGCCCGTAGCTTAGCTCGGTATGCACGGTGCCGTTTTGCTTGTAGACGAGCAACTGGCTAGGATGTTGGCCCCTCGTCCACTCCTTTGCGCTTGCTATGGTCTCACTCTTGGTCCTGTGCACGCTGCTGGCTCGGCTTGCTCCCTCGGTCCGAACCTCCCGCCCACCGTCCCCGTGGGTGCTCACGTAATAGGTCGTCCTCTCGTCCATCCTCTTTCTGGTCCTACCCTGTGCCTCGAGGGTCTCGTCCCCTTACATCCTCCCGGCCATCCCGCCTATCCAGCCGAGCGTCTTTTCGGCCGCCTCCTCCGCGCCGCCCTTTTTCGTGCCCTCTTGCACTCCTCCACTAGTCTCCCGGATGGCCGCATGCCGCTAGGCATGCGGCCATCCGGGGTCTTTACACCCCGCCCCGGTCTGGCCCGAGGACGTGCGGCTGCTACTTCAGGAGGTGCTTGGCGGCGCCCTTCTTCTTCTTGAGGATGCCCTTGTCCTGGTCGGCGCGTCCCTCGGCCTTCTTGTCCTTGTTGCCGGTAAGCGAGCCGCCGGCCTCCTTGGCGCGGCCCGTGACCTTGTCGATCGCTCCTTCGGCCTTGTCCCTGCTGCTCCTCTTGGACATTATCTATCCTTCCCTCCTTCGGTCGGTCTCGTCCACTACGTCTATCTCCTCGCGCCTCACGTCCTCCTCGAGGACTTCGGTCTTCTCCGTCACCTCCTTGTGGATACGGATCTCCTCCTTGACTACGGGCCTTTTGGAGACCACCACCTCGGTCTCGGTCACCGGCACGACGACCTCTTCCTCGCCTATCTCCGCCCCGGTGGTCTCCTCCGAGACCGGGACCCGCTCGATGTGCACCTCCTCCCGCCTGACGGGTACATCCAGCCTCTCGCGCTCGGTGCGAACGCGCTTACGGATCTTCATTGATCCGGCTTCGCGCTCGCGGGTCCCGACGACGAGCTCCTCTTCGCTCCTTTGTACCCTGATCTCCTCCTCAGCCACAGGTTCGCTTGCGTGTCGGCTCAACGCCTCTCTCTCGTCGTGGCGCTCGCGCAACCCGCCGGTTGCGGTGCCGCCCGTCGCCGTGCCGAGAGCGTCGAGGCCGGCGGTCGCGCCAGTATTCTCGGCGCCTACGCGATAATCGCCGTAGGCGCCACGGTCCTCAGCCGCCTGTTCGATCCCGTAATGGCCGCGAACCCTGCGCTCCAGCTCCGGCGTGATCTCCTGGTCGTCCTCGAAGGCGGGGCCGTTCGCGGCCGTCTCTTTGTCCACGTCTACCTCGAGGCGGCCTCTCTCCTCGTCAGCGCGGGTTACCATCGCCCAGGGGAGGAGGGTGGAGCGGGTGCCCAGCAGGCCCATCTTCACGCCTAAGTACTCCGGCTGATCGTCCTCGTCTATGAACAGGGCGTCGACGTGGCCTAGCCTCTCGTCGTCCTGGCCGTGGACTTCGTAATCTGCGTACCGTTCCTCGTAGGCCAAGCCGCTTGCCTCCTCTGCGTTGTCGGTTCTACTGTCTGTGTGGGCTGCCTTGGTATCTTGGCCTACGCCAGTAGTTGCCGTTGGCCCGGCTCCGTCGAGCGCCCCACCAACGGTCCCGGTGGCAAGGCCTACCACCCTGCCCGTCTCCCGGGCCGCCGCGCCTGCTACGCCGGCCGCGGGAGCGGTGGTAGCGTCTTCCGGCGGTGCAGAGGGACGGCTGAGGTTTCCGCCGTAGTCGCTGCGGTCTCGGATGTGCCCGTCTCTGGCATGGAGCAGGAACTCGGTCTCGTCTTTGCGGGCTATCTCCCGTCCCGCCCGAGCCGCCTCCGCCTGGGTGGGGTGGACAGAAGTGGCCCGCTCTCTGCCCTCGCGCACCACAGCCCACCCGTCGGCGCGCGCGAGGATGTGGACCGAGGCCTTGTCTGCCACGCCCTAGAGGCCGCTCAGGGTGTCCGTGAGGCCACCCAAGGCCCCCTTGTCCTTGCGCTCTTGCTCGTCTCGTTGCCGCTCGGCCTTCTTGGCTTCAGCCTCGGCTTGCCTGGTCCTCTCCTTCTGCTCGGCCTCCGCTTCCGCTTCGGCCTTCCTCTGCAGGGCGCGACCCTCGGCCTTCTTGGCCTCGTCGCCCGCCAGGGCGCCGTAGGCTTCCTTGGCCTTGCCTATGGCTTTCTCCGACATATCGGCCTCCGTTCGCGGGACGTCTTTGTAGCGTTGGACGCACAAGAAGGCCAAGATCGTTACACCCCGGTTGGGGTTTCGCTCCCGGGGGCGGAGGTTAGGGATCCTCGTGAGAGTAACCTTGTCCTCCAGCGTCTCGTAGCGTAGGAACCTCTATTTACTCCTGCTTCTCCTTCTGTGGGGCTCCCGATGACGGCTCGCCCGCAGAGGAAGATGGCCCTCCTGGTGGAAGGCCGGGCCGGCGCCTCCCGCTGCTTGGGTTTGCCCCGGCTTGGCTCAGGAAACATGGAGGCATGGGACCTGCGGTCCCTGACGAGCAGGTGGATCTTGTCGACCTCGAGTTCCGAGGCGTCGAGCAGTATGGCGACGTACTGACGGGCTGGCAACCCTTCCGGAATGCCGTTGTTGGTCGGTAGTGGGTCCTGGATGCGATGCGTACCTCCTCACTCTCCATGGGCCTCCGGGTGCGGTGTTTACCTAGCAGGGGCATGATGCTCCCTGCGCCAGCCCGCGCCGACTTCGGATAACAACCCTTCCGCTCTCCAGTGAATGAGGAGAGGAGACTCTCCTTATTCACTGCACGTCGCGCACGGCTTATGATGCGTTGTGAGCCGTGCCTGCTAGCGGTTTGTGGGAGTCGATCCAACGAGGGGATAAACTCAGTGTCCAATCCACCTACCAGTGATGCGATCGAGATCCGGCTGACACCGACGCAGAAGGAGCACTACTTTCGGCGAACGGGCATGATCCTGCACTCAGTAAGCGTGCCCCCAGCGCAACTAAAACGCTTCTCGAGCGTCGCGGCGAAGGCTGGCAGCGAATCCCTGCCCGTCTCGCGCTCCGCTGTCAGGCAGCTGCTCGAGCCCGAGCCTTCCGGAGAGCGGGGCGGCGGTCCGTTCGTCGTCGAGGTCGTCCTCACCCCTAGGCAGAAGGAGCAGATCGGGCGGGCGACCGGCCACTGCTTTGCCTCTTTGCTGATGGGTCCCCATGATTTTCCGGTGACCTACCACGAAACGTGGGACGACGCTACGCCTCTGCGCGTCGGCCGCACGATCGTGATCAAACCAGCGGGCAAACCGCACGAAGCGTCGGCCGCCGACCTGGTCGTGGAGCTGCCCGTGGGCGACGGCTCCAGGCGGGGCGTGTTCGGCACGGGGCGGCACCCGACGACGCGCCTAGCGCTGGTCTTGCTGGAAGAGCACGTCCGGCCGGGCGATCGGGTGCTGGACCTGGGAACGGGGTCTGGCATCCTGGCTGTGGCGGCCGCAAGGCTGGGAGCAGGCGAGGTGCTCGCGCTGGACATCGAGGCGGCCGCCGTCGCCGTCGCTCAGAAGACCGTCTCGCTCAACGGCCTGGCCGGTGCGGTCGAGGTGGTCCGGGGCGGTATCGAATCCGCGGCCCCCCCCTACGAGGTGGTGGCCGCGAACATCTTCCCCAACGTGCTAACCGAACTGGCCCCGGACCTGGCCGCTACCGTGCGACACGGCGGTGTGTTCGTCACTAGCGGCTCGGTCGCCGCGCGCGCCGAGGAGGTCATCGGCGCCGTGTGCGCGGCGGGCTTCGAATTGGAGGAGCGGCGCTCGCAGGGTGAATGGGTCGGGATGGTATTCAGGAGACCTTAGTGACCAGATTCCGCCGGGCAACTATCCCGCTACCGGACAAGGATCGACTTCTTACATACAAGACGAACCCTCTCTACCTTATACATAAAATAGACAGTCAGCATACGACCGGGGCCACGCTGACTTCCGAGAACACCGTCAGGAAACTGTCTGAAAAGTCCCGGACGCGTCCACAACGTAGCCCTGTAGGCCACCAAGGAGGAGCTTTTCACTCCATTTTGGCCTCCGTACAACTCCCAAATCCACGTTCGGAGCAGTGCTCACACCCTTTTCAGACAGTTTCAGACCAAAATTCGCAGAAGGTCCTTTCGTGTGCTCGGGTGAACAATCTAAATAACCAGGTGGAGCTGGTCTCTTCGGACTATTCGAGTCTCCGAGAAGACTATCCGTCTCGGCGTTCCAAGTTAATCCTTTTGAATAGGGTTTCGCCAAGTGCGAGGTTCCGTTCGGCCAACGAGAGATACAGCAGTGACAGAAACCCCGCATTTCTCCCCGCCGGAGACGGGGTACTCGCTATGGCACTTGGCATACATTCGATGAAGTCTTGGTCGCATCGGCTGTCAAAGTCGCCGAGGAGCGCGTAGCACAAATCGTGCTCCCGGCAAACGGCATCGACCGCGTCAATGGGGGGCGTGTTCCCGGTCGGATCGCCGTGGCCGA
>CADCUW010000626.1 GCA_902805985.1 uncultured Rubrobacteraceae bacterium | reverse complement strand
CGTCGACTCCCTCCCCCTCATAGGCTCCTCTATCGTCTCCAAAAAGGCCGCCACGGGCGCCGGCCACCTCCTCTACGACGTGAAACGGGGCTCCGGCGCGTTCATGAAGACGCCGGAGGAGGCCCGCAGGCTGGCCAGCCTTCTCGTCCGCCTCAGCGAGTCCATGGGCATCCGAGCCTCGGCCCTCATAACGAACATGGACACACCTCTGGGCGCCGCCGTCGGCAACGCCCTCGAAGTCCACGAGGGCGTCCGCTTCCTCAAAGGAGACCCCGTCCCCGAAGACCTCGCCCACGAGGCCCGTCTCGTCGCCGCCAAACTCCTCGAGCTGAGGGGCGAGAAGACCCCGCACGAATCGGTCGAGAGGGCCCTCTCCTCAGGAGCCGCCTACGAGAAACTGGAGCAGTTCGTCCGCGCGCAGGGAGCCGGCCCCGACGCTTTAGAGAACCTGCCCACCTCCGGCACGGTCCGCGAAGTTCCGGCCCCCCGCGGCGGCTACGTCACAGGCTTCGCGGCTCTGGGCGTGGGCCAGGCCGCCCTGACCCTCGGCGCCGGCCGCCGGAAAAAGACGGACGAGATAGACCCCGCCGCCGGCGTGGAGCTTCTCGCGAAGCCCGGCGACCGCGTGGAGGCGGGCGATCCCCTGGCGCGGCTTCACGGCGACCGCGAGGCGGATCAGGCCGGGAGGCTCATCCTAGAAGCCGTAGAGATCGGGGACGAGCCCCCACCGCCCGCCCCTGCTATCCTGGACGACCTGTGAGGAGGAGGTTTTGGGTGTTTGGGTTTTTTCTCAAGCCTTGGACCTCGTGCCTCGAACCTAAAGACCTTTAGACGACCGAAGGGAGTCGACGTGAGCCCTGTTCATGTTCGCGCGGAGCCGGGAGATTTCGCCGAGAGCGTCCTCCTGCCGGGGGACCCATTGCGGGCGAAGTACATCGCCGAGAACTTTTTTACGGACGCGCGGCAGGTGACCGGGGAGAGAGGGATGCTCGGGTTTACCGGTACCTATAAAGGCAAGGCGGTCTCGGTGCAGGCGACGGGGATGGGGTGCCCCAGCGCGTCCATCGTGACGGATGAGCTAATACAACTCGGGGCGAAGAACCTGCTCAGGGTCGGCACCTGCGGCGGGTACGACAGGGACCTGCGCCTCGGGGACCTGATCGTGGCGACGGCCGCCACCGCGCAGGACGGGACCGTCTCCTCCATAACCCAAGGAGTCCCCTACGCGCCGGCGGCCCACTTCGACGTGGTCCACGCGGCACACCACGCTGCGGAAGGAGCGGGGAGGCGGACGTTCGTCGGCCCGATAGTCTCCTCGGACCTCTTCTACGACCCGACGGAGAGCCCGGAGAAGCTGTGGGGGAACCTCGGGGTGCTGGCGGTGGAGATGGAGGCGGCGGCCATCTTCACGATAGCGGCGATGCACCGCGTGCGGGCCGGTTGCCTGCTGACGGTATCGGACACCATAGGCGCCGAGGTGGCCAGGATCGGCGACGAGGAGCTGCGCGGCGCCGTGGACAACATGATGGCGCTGGCGCTGGACACCCTGAACGCCTTAAACTAGAAGCCTTTCCGGGGACGGCCGAGAGGCGGCGCCTTCCCGCAACGGAGGTTTAGGGAGATGGTTTGACGATCCTCAACGAGTCGGGGATACCGGACGTCCTCCACCCGCTGCACGCCGTAAACGGCCTGGCGGGGACGCTTCCGGGGACGCTCGTGATCGTGGTCGGCATGCGCTCCGAAGCCCACGTCGTCCGCTCGTTCCCGGGCGGCGGTCCGGGGGGGCGCGTCCTTTTCGCCGTCCTCGACCCGCAAGACCCGCCGCAGCAGGGCCAGCTCGCCAACCTCGCCGTCGATGCCGCCGGAAGGCGCGCGCAGACCGTCCTTATCGTCGGGAGCCGCACGGCCACGGCCCTCGGGGTGGATGTGGACTTCGAGGCCCGCCTCGCCGCCCGCAAGTCAGGCCTCGCGGTCGCGGCGGTGGACGCGGACACCCCCTACGCCAACCCCGGCACCCTCTCGACCGACCTCGAGGACCGAGTACTTGCGGCCCTCGTGGACCTCTGCCCGAAGCGGAGGACCTCGGAACTCGTCGAGGCCGCCTCGCAGGCCAAGCGCGGCGGGTTCTTCGGGCTCGGGGGCAGGAACCGGGAGCGGCCAGCCGAGCCGGGCCGGCCGGTGGTGTTGCTCGGCGGCGCCCTCTCCCCAGGGTCGGCCGCCGGCCTCGTCGCTGAGCTCTCCCGGACAGGGGTCGAGGCGGCGGGCGTCGTGCCTTCCGCCGGGGGAGACGACCTGCCGCCCGTGGGCGAGGGGACGGTCGTCGCGGTCATGGACCCGAACCTGGGCGCCGCGGCGAACGCGGCGCGCGAGCGCGGCGCGCGCGTGGTCCGGACGCTCATGCCGATCGGGGTGGACGGGACGGCCCGGTTCTTGCAGGACGTGGCCGAGGACGCGGGGGCGCGGACGAGCGAGGTGATGCGGGCGCGTTCGGTGTGGGAGGAGTTGGGCGCCCTGCGCAACCGCGTGAGGGGAAAGAGGATCTTCTTCGCCGGCGACACGGGGTACGAGGTGCCGCTGGCGCGTTTCCTGGCCGACGCCGGGGCGGTCGTGCTCGAGGTCGGCGCCCCGCGGCTCGACCGCAGGTTCCTCGCCGAGGAGCTGCAGGCGCTCGGCTCGGGGGTGGACGTGGTCGTCGCCCCGGACTGGCGGGGCCAGATGGCGCGCATAGAAGACTCCAACCCGGACGTCGTCGTGGCGAGCGCCGGCCTCCACGCCCCGCTCGTCGCCCGCGGCCACCTGTGCCGTGGTTCGCAGGACTTCGTCCGGGCCGGCCTGCACGGCTACGAGGGGGCCAGGCGTATCCTGGAGCTCCTCGCCCGGACCTTCGAGCGGGCCGAGGCCCTCGACACTTTAAGCCTGTGAGCGGGGGCCCGTGAGGCTCCTCAAGAGCGTCTACGAGGGACCCGGGAGCCACGGCATCCTGCGGCTGGCCGCGGGCATCGGCGGTGTCCACGCGGTGCTGCGGGCGGCGCCGGGGGAGGCGTACCTCCCCGCGCTCTACGGGTCACGGGAGCGGGACGGCCTCGCGGTGCCGGTCACGCTGAGCCCCCTGCAGGATGGGCGCAGGGAGTCCTATGCGCCGGGGTATCTGTCGCAGGACCTGGCAGGCGTCGCCCGGCGCCACCCCGGTGCGGAGGTCGTGATCCTGGCCCGCTCGGAGGCAGCACTCCTCTCCGGGGAGGAGATACCCGCCTCCTCCCCCCCGCAACCCGGCGGTCGCGACCCGGCGCTCGTGACCTGCGCCTGGGAGGCGCCCGGCATGGGCGAGACCGAGGCCGCGGACCTCGCCCTCGAGGACCTCGTCAGGACGCACGCCCGCAAGGGGCTCGAGCGGAGCCCCTACCCGACGGTCAACCTGTTCGGCCCCCCGGTCTTCGGGCCGGGCGCCGCCGCCGAGTACGACGAGGCAGAGCGTCTCCTGAACCTCATCGGGGTGGAGGTGAACGCGCGGGTGCCGCTCGGGGCCACGGTCGAGGGGCTACGGCGCCTCCCCCGCGCCTGGGGCAACGTGCTCCTGTACCGGGAGGTCGGCGAGTCGGCGACGCTCCATTTGCAAGACGAGCACAAGGTCGGGAGGGTCACGACGCCCATGATCGGGGCCGCAGGCACGGGTGCTGCGCTCCGGGCCGTCGCCGAGCTCTGCGAGCTCGACCCGAAGTTCGTGGAACGGACGGTCTGGTCGGAGCTCGCCCGCACCTCGAAGCTGCCCTGGTACGCCCGGCTCAAGCCCCCGGAGACCTTCGCAGGCCTCAAGGTCGCGCTCTTCGGGGACTTCACCTACCCTCTGGGACTCGGGTACGCCCTCTCCCGCGAGGTCGGCCTCGAAGTCGCCGCCTGCGGGACGTACCTGACCCACCTCGAACGGGACTTCCTCTTCCACGCGCAGACCTTTACAGAAGGCGGCTTCGTCGAAGACGACCCCGAAAGGGTCGCCAACAAGATAGTAGCCGCCCGCCCAGATCTCGTGGTCGGCACGGAGCTCGAGAGGGCCGTCGCCGCCGACCTGGACGTCCCCTTCCTGCCCCTGTGCTACCCCACGGCGGGCCGCCCCTTCGTCGAAAACCCCCTCATGGGCTACAAGGGCTCCAGCATCCTCGCGGATAGGTTGGATGAGGTATTGGGATAGAGGTTTTCAGACCTCCGGGCGGGTTTGAAAACCGCCCCTACGAGGTCATCCGGTCTCTGACAGCCGGTTCCGGGCCGGTATAATCGCGGGCCGTGGGCATTCGAGACTTTATACAGTTGCTGGCGGAGCACCGGGAACGGCTGGCGGGCGGGCTCTCTGAGGCCGGGCGCGAAGAGGTGCTGCGCGAGGCGGAGACGATGGTCGGGATGATAGACGCCGCGGTCAGGGAGCTCGAGTCCGTCATAAAGAACCGGCGCGTCAACCTTCCCGAGGAGCATGCGCTCAGGTTCGCCCAGGATGTCTTCCGGCACCTGCGCGAGGAGGAAGAGAAGGTAAAGGCCGAGGCCAGGGGGACGGGCCTCTAGCGCTTCAGCCCGGGGTCATGATGACCTAGTCGTCTTCCTCGCCGCCGCATCCGGCGGCCAGGGCCATCGCCGAGATACCCGCCACACCAGGCCCCAAGAAGGCCCGGCGGCTGACCTTCTCTTCCGTGTTCGGCATCGCGACCCTCTCCCATGTCCGTCGGGACCCTTTCGACCCCGGCGGTCATTCTCTAACAGCCCTCCGACCGGGGCGGGCCCGAGGCTGACGGTCCGGCCCTATCGTATAGACTCTGTGGCGAACGACGCGCCTCTCAGGCGGGCGCCCACAGGAGGTATGCAAGGTCTTGAATCTCAGAACGAGGAAACGCTGGCTTCTCTTGATCTCGGCGGTTGCGGCCCTGTCCGTGGGATGCTCCGAAGATCGATCAGGGTCCGGAGGGGGCAACGCCGCCGCGGCCCAGGCACCCAGGGAGGAGGCGCCGGCGCCGGCCGAGATACCCGCGGACGAACCCGTAGCAAGGGTTGCCGCGGCCGTCGGTCCGAGCGTCGTGCAGGTCAACGTGGAGGTGTCGCAGCAGACGCCGCTCGGGACCCAGCGGGGCGAGGGGCTCGGGAGCGGTGTGATCTACCGCGAAGACGGCCACATCATCACCAACGACCACGTCGTCAGGGGCGCCTCCGACGTCGAGGTCGCCTTCGCCGATGGCTCGACCGAGCCCGCTGAGATCGTCGGCGCCGACCCGAACAGCGAGATCGCGGTCCTCAAGGTTGACAGCAATGACCTGCCCGCCGCGAGCTTCGAGACGGAGGAGCCACCCCTCGTCGGCCAGCTCGCCATCGCCATCGGCAGCCCGGCAGGCTTCGAGGCGACCGTGACCTTGGGCATCGTCAGCGCGGTCGGGCGGGACTTCCCCCCCGAGTTGACCCGCGGAGACAGCAACGCCTCCCAGGCCCTCTCCGACCTGATCCAGACCGACGCCGCCATCTCGCCCGGCAACTCGGGCGGCGCCCTGGTGGACCGCGACGGCAACATCATCGGCATAAACGTCGCCTACATCCCGCCCGCCGACACGGGTGCGGTGAACCTCGGGTTCGCCATCCCGTCGGACACGGCGGTCTCCGTCGCCGACCAGCTGATCGAGAGCGGCGAGGTCACCACGCCTTACCTCGGCGTCGGCACGGCGGAGCTCTCCCCCGAGATCGCCGAGCAGCTCGACCTTCCCGTGGACTCCGGAGCGCTCGTCCGCACGGTCGAGCCGGGCAGCGGCGCGGCGGCGGCCGGGGTCCGCGAGAACGACGTCATCACCGCCCTCGAAGACGCCGAGATAGCGAGCTACGGGGATCTGTTCGGCGCCCTGCGCGACTACCAGCCGGGCGACACCGTTGGCCTGACCGTCGTCCGGGGCGGCGAGGAGAGGACCCTGAACGTGACCCTCGGCGAGCGGCCGGGCAACCCGTGAGGGACCCGTGGGCCCGCAGGGCAAAAGAGACCTTCGCCATCCTGACCATAGGCGACGCTGTTATCGAGCTCGTCTCTCCAAAGGAACACTCGCAGCTCTGGGAGGCCGGCCCGGAGTGGGGAAGGCGGGCCGCCCGCTTCTTCGCGAGAAACCCGAACCTGATGCGCCTCATCGGCGTCGGCCAACTGGCCTTCGGTCTCTGGCTCGCCCTGCGCCAGTACCAGGAGGACTGACCCCCGAAAGACGCCGGCCCGCGGGGTAAAATATCCGCATGGGCCACGACCACTCCCATACCAACCACCCCCACGCCGGGCACTCGCACGGGGCGGGCGCGGGTAAGCGCGCGCTGGCGTTCGTCTTCGCGCTGACGACCGCGTTCCTGGCGGTCGAGGTCGTCGGCGGGCTGTTGACCGGCTCGCTCGCGCTGCTGGCCGACGCCGGGCACATGGCCTCAGACGCCGTCTCTTTAGGGCTCGCGCTCTTCGCCGTCTGGCTGGCCGAGAGGCCGGCCACACCGCAGCGGAGCTTCGGGTACAAGCGGGCCGAGATCCTGGCGGCCCTGGCGAACGGGGTGACGCTGGTCGCCGTCTCGGTCTGGATCTTCGTCGAGGCCTTCGCCCGCCTGCAGGACCCGCCCCCCATCCTCGGCGGCTGGATGCTGGCCGTCGCCCTCGTCGGCCTCGCGATCAACGTCACCGGAGCCCTCGTCCTGTCCCGCTCCGGCGGCGAGAGCCTCAACGTCGAGGGCGCCCTAAGGCACGTGATGGCCGACCTGTTCGGCTCCATAGGCGTCATCGTCGCCGCTGGCGTCGTCCTGCTCACCGGCTGGCGCTACGCCGACCCCATCATAAGCGTCGTCATAGGCGTCCTGATCCTGGGCAGCTCCTGGAAGCTTTTGCGCGAGTCCACGAACATCCTGCTCGAATCCACCCCGAGGGACGTTGACGCCGAGAAGGTCGGCCGCAAGATGGCCGCCGTCGAAGGCGTCGAGGAGGTCCACGACCTGCACATCTGGACCATAACGAGCGGTTTTCCGGCCCTGGCCGCCCACGTCCTCGTCGGCGCGTCCGAGAACTGCCACGCCCGCCGCCGCGACATCGAGGCCGTCCTACTCCGCGACTTCGGCATCGAGCACACGACCCTCCAGGTGGACCACGCTGGCGACCACCACGCCTCCCTGCAATCGCTGCGCTTCCCAGCCCGCCGCGACTAGGTCCTGGGCTATGGGCCGCGTCCAGAGGCTGAAGGCGTGGGCCGGGCGTCTCAAGACGGAGTTGCGCGCTTTGTATCTGGCCTACAGAGACCCCAGGGTGCCGTGGTACGCGAGGGTCCTCGCGATCATCGTGGTGGCGTACGCGTTCAGCCCGATAGACCTGATACCTGACCCAATCCCCGTCCTCGGCTACCTGGACGACCTGGTTTTGGTCCCTCTAGGCATCGCGCTGGCCGTGCGCATGATCCCGCCCGCCGTCCTCGCCGAATGCCGGGCAAGGGCCAGCGATACAGAAGCCGTAGCGGGGCCGAAGGGCACGGCGGCGGCCGTCTTCGTCGTGGTGATCTGGCTCGTCCTGGCCGTGCTCGCGGTCTACCTGGCTTCCGCCGCCTTCGGTTTCCGGTAGCGTTTCGCGCGGGGAGAACCGCCCTCAAGGTCGCCTTGGCCCCTGATGATCTGGTCACAAAGCCGGCCGCTGGAGGGTGAGAGTCAGCCGCCCCATATGCTAACCTCTATCCGCCAGAGAGCTAGACAGGGGCGGGCAATTGGGCAACAAGCGTAGCGGGCAGGTCCAGACGACGGCCTCCTCCGGACCGAACAGGACCTACATCATCGTCGGGGCGATCATCGTAGCCTTCGTGGCCGGCTTTATAGCGCTGGTCGTGATCGACTCGCGCCAGCAGGCGGGGAGCTCACCCCCCGGCGAGGTCGAGACCTACAACGTCGGCCCGGCGGGCGATCACACCGACGCCGACGTGGACTACGAGCAGACCCCGCCGACCGGCGGCGAGCACAACCCCATCTGGCAGAACGAGGGGTTCTACGACGCGCCCATCCGGGACGAGAACGCCGTCCACACCCTGGAGCACGGGGCGGTCTGGATCACCTACTCCCCCGACCTTCCGCAGGATCAGAAGGACCAGATACGCCAGCTCGTCGAGGGCCAGACCTGCATGGTCGCGAGCCCCCACCCCGACCTCCCGACCCCCGTCGTCGCCTCCGCCTGGGGCAAGCAACTCACCCTCGAGAGCGCGGATAGCCCCGGCCTCGAGCAGTTCGTCCGGGCCTACCGTCTCGGCCCCCAGACCCCGGAGGTCGGCGCCTCCTGCACGGGCGGCACGGCCGAGACCATCTAGATATGGCCCCGAAGACCACCAAGAACGCGGGACCGCTCATCCTGCTGCTCGCCGCGACCGCCGTGCTCTTCGCGGCGCTCGCGCTGTGGCTCTACCTCACGAACCAGGAGCCGGGGGACGGCTCGGCGGAGGCCGGGTTCGCGCGGGACATGTCCGTGCATCACGCGCAGGCCGTTGAGATGGCCGAGATCGTCCGGGATAAAACGGAGAGCGAGGAGGTCAGGCTCCTGGCCGCCGACATGGCGCTCACGCAGCAGGGTCAGATCGGGCATATGCAAGGCTGGCTCGACTCCTGGAACCTCCCCGCCACCGGCGCGGAGCCCGCCATGTCCTGGATGGGCCACCCGACGCAGGGCCGCATGCCGGGCATGGCCTCGCCCGAAGAGATAGAGCGCCTGCAAAACGCCCCGCCCGAGGAGGCGGACAGGCTCTTCTTCCGGTACATGATCCCCCACCATCAGGCCGCCGTCCCCATGGCAGAGGCGGTCATGGAAAAGACGGACCGTCCCGAAGTGAAGGACCTCGCCGGGGCCATCGCCACCTCCCAGAAGGGCGAGATCCAGGTGATGAAAGACATGCTCGAAGAACGCGGGGCCGAAGTCCCGTCGGGCTCACACGATCACGAAGGGGCGCACTCCCACTAATCCCGGCCCGGGCTCCGTCAGCCGGGTAAAAGAGAAAGCGGACGCGGTCCTGAGCGACAACCGGGTTCTCCTGGGGTTTCTGGATGGGGAAGGCGTACCGTACCTTACTCCGGCCGCCGTAATCGTGGGGCTTGCGGGATCAGGGAAGTTGGCGCTGGGCGAGGCTTTCCGCGGCCTTGAAGGGTTGAGGAAGTACGTGAGGGAAGATGTTTACGAAGAGGCCAGGCAGATGTTAGACGCAGAGAAAAAGGATGCGAGATGAGCAGCAGATCCCACCCGCTCCGCATACCGGACAACCTGTCGATCTCGCAGAAGCCAACGCCAGGGAAGATCGGGCCGACAGGTCGACGGTACTGCGACAGCTCATGTACGCGGGCGCCGAAGAGTACGCGGGCGAGCTTCTCGCCAAGGAACGCATAAGCGTCTCGAAGGCGGCCGAGTTGCTCGACTCAAGCGTGCACCGCGTACGGCTCCTGGCCCGCGAACGGGGCCTCGAGACGGGCTCCACTCCCGCCGAGCACGAAAAGGCCGTCGAGACGGCAAGAGGCCTGCGCTAGCAAAACGTCTCTTTGCCCGGCGCGCGGGCAGGACACCGCGCTCTCAATCTCGCCTGACGACGCCCTGGCGCCAGGCGTAGACGGCGGCCTGGGTCCGGTCGGCGAGGTGGAGCTTGCCGAGGATGTTCGAGACGTGGCTCTTGACCGTCTTCTCGCTTACGTAGAGGCGGGCCGCTATCTGGGCGTTGCTCATG
>CADCUW010000625.1 GCA_902805985.1 uncultured Rubrobacteraceae bacterium | reverse complement strand
CCGACCAGCTCGACGAACGTCACCACGAAGGCCATGAGCGTCGGGGCGGGTACGCCCAACTGGCCCAGGACCCCCCCGAAGTTGGCCGGACCCCCGAGGAGCTTCTGCAGCCCGTGGGCGGCCATGATCACGCCCACTATCGCCCGCACCACCAGCGGGGCGAACTCCGCCAGGCGGTCCATCGGGGAGAGCGCCAATGTCCTCATGCCGGTGACTCCTTCGGTCGATCCGCTGTCCGGGCCTTCACGGATGATACGCGCCGCACGCCGGGGGCGGATGCTTCGGACACCGGACCTCTTTTTACCATACGTCCCAGAGGGGGCAGACCTAGCCAGCAAATGCCCGGCGTATGGCTGTAGCCGATCTGGCAGAGAAAGCGACCATAACAGCGCGGCAACGGAAGCTGGAACGAGATCTTCGAGCATGGCATCATTCCTGCTCCACGGAACCGCAGGGCCCGGGTTATCGGGCCCTGAAAAACGTGAGAGCGGTGGCCGCGGCGCCTGCCCGCGAAAGCTTGTCCGACGCAGGATAGGAGCGAGGAGGGACGGCGCCGCCTCACGGGGAGGGGTGGAGCATGGCCGGAGGACGACACAAGCGGGTCGAGCACACCGAAGACTGGGAGCAGCTCAGGCTGCTGGTGAAGTGGCCCGAGCAGGAACGCTGCGAGGAGATCCGACCCCTGGTCCTGTTCGGTGACCCCGTTCCTGACCGGGACGGGCTAGTGAAACGGTTCGGCAATCCGTCTGCGCTGTTCGGGTTCACCCTACGAAAGGAGACACAACTTGGCCGTAGCCTTCGCACTCCCGGAAGACCTCGACTACCTGGTCGAGAAGGACCACATCGGCCGCGAGATGATCGGGGAGAAGATAGGCCGTCGCGAGTTCATCCTCGCCCACCAAGACGACCGGCGGGTCGGATTCCTCCGCTACAACTACTTCTTGGACGACGTCCCCTTCATGAACTTGCTATGGGTTCAGGAGGATTTGAGGAGTAGAGGGTTTGGCACGCAGCTCATCTCGTTTTGGGAGGCAGAGATGCAGAGGTTGGGCTACGACTCGGTCCTGACCTCCACCCTGTCCACCAACGAACGCGCGCAGCACCTCTACCGCGGGCTCGGCTACGAGGACAGCGGGTGTTTGCTCATGCCCGGCGACCCGCTCGAGATCCTGCTCTTGAAGAGCTTGTCTGTAGAGGCATAAGAGCGCTCTACGGTACGACTTGACAATCCCTCCTTTCTGCCGGGGGAGCTACAGCCATACGCCGGGCATTTCTTGGCCAGGTCTGAGAGGGGGCGTTCCGCTAACTCCTTGCTGAGGGGGTTCTCAGAAGTCTCGTTCGATCGGGGGCGGACCTCTGGGGGACCCGCCTTTCGTGTTTGGTCCCCGCCCGGTCGGGTAGTAGAATATCGAGAGGCTCGGCGGCCCACTATCACCCCCTCCTAGGGCCGCCGGGCTCCTTCGTGCCCGACCGATGCCCCCGCGGCGAAGATGGCCCGAAGGGTGCATGGACGGAACCCTGCCCTTCTGGCACAATCGGTCGCCGAGGCGGGCCAGCGGACCTAGGAGGGGGCGCGGGCCCGTTTCGCTTTCTCTGCAGGCCCTGTTCCCTTTCCCACACCCCGCCGCCCGTGCGGGCTTCCCTCGGCTGGCCCTCGCCAGCCTGCCCCCCACGCAGGGTGTCCTGCACCCTTCGGGCCATCTTCGCCGCGGCGGGGTTTGACCGGCCGGAAGGGTGCGATACCAACATCCCGTGTACTCCGAACGCCCGGCCCTTCGGGGGCCGGCGATGGAAGGGAAGGGCATGGACGGACGCAGCACCAGCCACGTCCGGGAGGAGCTCTCCCGGGTGGAGAAGGAGCTCGCGGCGGCGAGGCTCCTCGAGCGCCAGACCGAGGAGCGCCACCGGAGGGAGGGGGCGGCGGAGACCGAGGCCGTCCTCGAGGCCAGGCGGACCCGCGCCAGCAACCTGGAAGGGGAGCGCGGGGGGCTCGTGGACGAGCTCGGTAGGCGGGACGTCGCCGAGGTGGGCTGGCGCCCCGACGACGCCGGCGGCTCGCTGCCGGACGGCGGGCCCCCGCGCTCACCGGCGTGCGGGATGGCCGGGAGCCTTCGCATAGGCCCCCACCCGCTGCTGCCCGAGCGCGGCTGGATCATCCATGACCGCTCGGAGGGCACGGTGGCGTGGGTGCGCAAGGTACCCTCGCCCGCCGGCGCCGCGCAGATCCTCCACGTGCACGGGGTTGCGTGGGACGGGGAGCTCATCTCCCACTCCCTCGTGCCTGTGCCCGAAGAGGCGGAGGAGAACGGTTTTTCCGAGGCGAATGTTTAGGCCCCCGGGGGCGCGTGGTACGACACGAAAAGGAAGCACCGCAGGCGACCACGGAAGGAGCGGATGAGTCCATGTGCTATGAGCGCAAGGACCTCGGTCTAGACGAGGAGGCCCGCAGGCTAAGGGCGGAGGAGGACCGGCGCAGGAAGGCCAGGTCCGAGACC
>CADCUW010000624.1 GCA_902805985.1 uncultured Rubrobacteraceae bacterium | reverse complement strand
AAATCGGGATAGGCCCCGAAGCGCGACCCAAAAAGCGGCTCAGAGGGGCCGAACACGCACCCGATCGCCGTTGCGCGCCACCGAAACGCAGGCCCGGAACGCCCTCCAGCCATTTATCAGACAGTCTCTCTACGAGGTTGAGTGAATAAGGTTGTTCTCTAGCCTTACAGGCTCAAGCTTCCGTTTGGTGGGCCCCGGCCAACTCTAGAACCCCTGGCGCTCCGACAGCAACCTCGGAGGATATCTTGCCCTCTGCATCCACCAGCACCGCCGAGGGAGTTCCGGAAGCCCCGACCGCTCGACCTGCGGCGAAGCTTTGGTCGAGCACCACTGTGGAGGTAAGGTCCATCGCCCTGTTGGCTTCGTCCGTACCGGCTGAAACGACGAGTAGTTTGGGGGCATCCTCCGGAGGATCGGTCTCCCACTCCTTTATGTCTGGCAGCATCTGCTTGCAGAAGCCGCACCCGGGGTTCCAGAAGAGAACCAGGGTCTCCTCTCCCCTGAAGTCTTCGAGCCCCACGGTGTTGCCTTCTAGGTCCGGTAGTTTTATCTCCGGGGCGGGCTCACCGACCTTGCTGGCCGCAGGTACAGGGGGAGCAGCGTGGACCTTGCCGCAGTCGGGGCACGGCTCCCCTTGGGCTTGAGCATGGGCTTGGGGGCGGTGCAACGGCAGCTGGGTGCGCTCCCCCACCGCGTGGGCCACGAGGGCTTCTATGGCCTCTGCGCCGCTCACAACCGCGCTGCCGATGGTGCCGTCTGGTTGCACGAGCACGGCGCTTGGGGTACCGACCACCCGGTAGGCTTCTGGAATTACAACGGTTTGGTAGACGCTTTTTCGCTACGCCACTGCCACCTCCTGTGTCCTGGGGTCCTCGTAGCCCTCCGGGCTGACGTATCCGAGCGAGGAGTGCAGCCTCCTCCGGTTGTAAAACGCCTCCAGGTACTCGAAGACGGCGCTCCTCGCCGCTCCGCGGGTCGGGAAGCGGCGAGTGTGGACGAGCTCGACCTTCAGCGTCGCGACGAAGCTCTCGGAGATGGCGTTGTCCAGTGCCGAGCCGGCACCCCCCATCGAGGGCACGATGCCTGCCTCCTCGAGACGCTTTCCGAAGGAGAGCGCCGTGTACTGGGTGCCCCTGTCCGAGTGGTGGACGAGGCCGGCGGCCGGCTTCCTCCTCCACACGGCCATCTCCAGGGCGTCGACCACGATCTCGGTGCGCAGGTGAGAAGCCATCGACCAGCCGACGATACGCCTCGAGTAGACGTCCAGCACGAAGGCTAGGTGGAGGAAGCCCTCGTCGGTCTTGACGTAGGTGATGTCCGCTGTCCAGAGCCTGTCCGGGGCGGTGGCACGGAAGTTCCTCCTCACGAGGTCCGGAGCCGGCGTGGCCCGGGGATCGCGGCGGGTGGTCCTCCTCTTCTTGCCGCGCACGCAGCCTCGGATTCCGGCTTTCCGCATCAGCCGGGCCACCTTGCGCCGACCGCAACGCACCCCGAGGGCGCGCAGCTCCGCGTGCACCCGCGGGTAGCCGTACGTTTCGCGGCTCCTCTTGTGCACCTCCACGATGCGCTCGGTAAGAGTGGCATCCTCGCGGGTTCTCTTCGAGGGCGGCCTGTCTCGCCAGGCGTAGTAGCCGCTCTTTGAGACCCCGACCGTCCTGCACAACAGCGAGATAGGAAAACGCGCCTTCTCCGCGTCGACGAACCGGAAGCGGTTCATCGACCCCCGATCTCCTCCCTGGCGAAAAAGGCGGTCGCTTTTCGGAGGATCTCTTTCTCTTGGCGCAGGGTCTTCACCTCGCGGCGCAGCCTACGCAGTTCCTCTTTCTCTTCTGTGGTGAGCCCCTCCCGCTCGCCTTCGTCGATCTCTTCCTGTTTGACCCAGTTGCGCAGCGTTTCGACGCTGACGCCGAGTTCTGGGGCTATCCTGGGTATGGGGTGCTCCTCGTCCGACGCGCGCACCAGCCGGATCGCCTCGCGGCGGAACTCCGGCGGGTACGGCGGTTTTGTTCTTGGCACACGATCTCCTTCGCGCAGACCTCCGGGACCAAGTCTCCATCAGTCCACCCAACCGTAGCAAGTCCAAGGTAGGGGTAGCTTTCGGCATCGAGCGGGCGGTGCCTCCTACCCTCAAGCTCCGAGTCGAGCGCTACGGCTGGGCTCGAGACCATGCTCACTTTGCGAGGGAGGCACCGCACAGCTCCTCGGTGACCTCCCTGACCTTCCTGGTCGAAACCTCCCTCAAGGTAGATGTCCCTCAGCGCCAAGGTAAGCACCGTCTCCTTTCGCTGCTAGCGAGCGAACAGGCTCGTGGAGAAGGTCCCTTCTCAAGGTTCTAGGAAACAGTAGCTCGAGGGTGCCTACTCTCTGCTGTTGAGCTACCTTGGCTTGTGGGCGTCGCGAAGCCCTTTGCGACTTTCCCTACGTTGGTAGGGGGGCGACGCCAAGGCCACCAGTGATCTCAGCCTCGAGCAGATGCTGGAGCACCCCCTCGACGATAT
>CADCUW010000623.1 GCA_902805985.1 uncultured Rubrobacteraceae bacterium | reverse complement strand
GAGGGCGTCGACGCCGTGGTGATAGACCCCGACCCCCTCAAGGGCGGCAAGATCGTCGTGCAGGCCAAGCGCTACCGCAAGGCCGTCGGGGTGGTCGCGGTCAGGGAGCTCTACGGGTCCATGCAGAACGAGCGCGCCGGCAGGGGCATCCTCGTCACCACCGCGCACTTCGGAAAGGCCGCCCACGACTTCGTCAGGGACAAGGAGATCACCCTCATCGACGGTGCGGGCCTGCTCCACCTGCTGCAGAATCACGGTCACCGGGTCCGCATAGATCCCAACGAGGCGTGAGAGCATACCGGGAAAGGTGATCCAACCTCGATCGCGTCGGCGCTACCGGGTGCGGCCCGTTGCCGCCGACGACCGGTTGGCGCGCCCGAAGGGGTGAGGGAGGGTAGCAGGAGGTTCGCCCCCGGTCCGTTACCGGAGGTCCAGTCGCCTGAGCAAAATGTGTGTACAAGCTATTCCAATGGCTCGTACCACCCTGTCGGGGCCTGTGGGCCACCGAGGTCAGCTGCTCGGCTACCAACGCGTTCCAAGCGGCTTTGTAGGTTCGTTGAACTTGAGGGTGAGGAAACCGGTGGTCTGTGTGAGGAAGACCATACAAGACCTGGCAGAATACCGCCCGCATCGCCCGCATCGCCCGCACCGACCGCCGTCCCGAATACCGACCGTGCTACGTTCGTCTAGCTACGTGCTGTTAGTGGTCCTCCTCCGTCGATGTTAATGGCCGTGGTCGGTGCGGGCGATAGCTTGCGAGTATCTATGGCTCCCCTAATTAGGGGGGACTAAAAGCGGGGCATTCGTGAGACGAGTTGGGCGCGTCACCCTTCTAGCGCCTTTAGACGAGGTCGGCGGCCACGGGGTAGCGGTAGTCGACGCCTTGATTAACCTTGTAGGCCGCGTACCCCGCGTGGACGAAGGGGAGCACCGAGACGACGATCATCACCGGGATCAGCAGGAAACCCACCAAGACGACCATCAGGAGCGTCGTGAGGATCCAGCCCACCGCCACGATCACGAGCCATGCTATCTGGTACCACATCGACTGCAGAGCGTGGAACGCGACCTTGGGCGAGCGGTCCTTGTAGACCAGGTAGAGGGTCAGGGCCGCCACGGGCCCCAGGAAGCCGGTGACAAGGTTGAGGAACATGCTCAGGTGGGCGAGGATGGACCAGGTCTTCTCGTCTTGGGCGCTCATCGCTCGACTACCCCCGACCCCGTAATTGCTATGATCGTGCTGCACGGCTTTACCTTCCTCGCTCGACGCTATAGGCGAGACTATGGATGGCTTGGCCATCACCCACATGATGGATCGATGTCTGTGTTGCGCCATCGACCGATTGAAGTATTTTCTAGAAGTGACATCACCGGTTTGCGCCTGATGTCACGGGAGTGAGACCATTGGTACGAGAATCGGCGGGTTTGGGAAGGGATACCGTGGCGAAGGACAAGGCGAAAGGCAAGAAGTCGGGCAAAACTGACGGCAAGGCCAAGGGCGACGGCCGCGTGGCCGAGGGCATGGGGGAGGCGGATAAGGTAGTCGGCAAGCTCAAGAAGAAGGACTACGAGTCGGAGCTAGAGAGGCTGCAGTTGGAGCTGGTCAAGCTCCAGGAGTACATCAAGGAAGAAGGGCTGCGGGTCGTGGTCGTGTTCGAGGGCCGCGACGCGGCGGGCAAGGGCGGCACGATCAAGCGCATCAACGAGGCCATGAACCCGCGCGTGTGCCGCATCGCCGCGCTGCCGGCCCCGAGCTCCCGCGAGCGCACCCAGTGGTACTTCCAGCGTTACGTGGCCGAGCTGCCGGCCGCCGGCGAGATGGTGCTGTTCGACCGCTCCTGGTACAACCGCGCCGGCGTCGAACGCGTCATGGGCTTCTGCGACGAAGAGGAGTACCAGGAGTTCTTGCGGGCGACCCCGCTTTTCGAGGAGATGCTGCTGCGCTCGAACATCAAACTCATCAAGTACTGGTTCAGCGTCTCGGACGAGGAGCAGGAGCGCCGCTTCCAGGACCGCCTGTCCGACCCGAGCAAGCACTGGAAGCTCAGCCCGATGGACCTGGAGTCGCGCAGGCGGTGGGTGGACTACTCCCGGGCCAAGGACGTCATGTTCGCGCGCACGGACACGAGGCTGTCCCCCTGGTGGGTCGTCGAGGCGGACAACAAGCGGCGGGCGCGGCTGAACACCATCTCCCACCTGCTCTCGAGCATCCCGTACGTGTACGAGCCGAAGCCGCCGCTCGAGCTGCCCGAGCGCCAGGACGACGCCGACTACGTGCGGCCGCCGCGCGAGACCCAGCGCTACGTGCCGGAGGTCTATTAGCGGGCCGACTCCGGGAGGAGGGCATCGGTTTGTGGCGAGGACCGAACATCGACGTCTTACTTGTCCGGACTCGCTCGGGTGGATCGTACTCCTTGTTGTGGACACTCCCTTCGATAACGAGGTGCGAAAGCGGGCCGAAGCGGCGTCCTGCCTCGTCGAGCCTCGGATGTACGTCGGCCGCTCTCGAGG
>CADCUW010000622.1 GCA_902805985.1 uncultured Rubrobacteraceae bacterium | reverse complement strand
AGAGGTCAACCACCGCCCCGGCGTCACGATCTTCGAATAACCGAATCTGCGGCTGGATAGAGCCCACCTCCCGACGCTGACAGGACCCGAACCGACCCACCCGATAAGTTCACCGCAACATCTCGCCTACCGTTGCCACAGGATCGAGGGACGAGCCGGGCTCGTCCCTCCCCCTAGAGGGCGGCGTCTTTGCGGCGGGCCACCCTCCGAAAACGGCGGCGGCGCTCGAAGGCCGTCACCTGGCTAATTTCCCGAAGGATCGAGAAGGGCTTGCGCAGAGCCTTAGCGGGCCAGGTCACGACCCACCTCGGGCCCTTGAAGACGTCGCCGAGGAACTTTCCCGGGAGGCGGGCCGTTCGTCCAGCCACGTCCCACGCGTACTCGGCGTAGACGTGCTCGGAGAAGCGCAGGGTGGAGCCACAGTTGCGGCATCGGCTGGCCCGCAGGTGATCCGAGAGGTACAGGAGCTCGTGCTCGCCCTCCACACCGCAACTCGAACAGACCAGGATGGCGTCCGTTTCGACCTTCAAGTCTTCCCTTTCACAAAGGTGGCACCTGCTCCAGGAACGCGGCCCTCACCCTCCCCAAGGATCGAACCCCGCTCGTTGCCCGACGGTCTACGGAAAGTATACTCGATGTTTCGGCTCTCCCGCCCCCGCACTCCTGCGCCCCTACGCCCGTCCGGAAGGGGCCAACAAGCACGGGGCTCCGCCTCCCCGGCGGACGGTAACGCCGCGCTATGGTCCACCGCTCGACCCATCCGTCCCTCTCCCCCGCAACATCCCCCTACGCTTGGTCTCGAACTCCTCCTCGCTCAGAACCCCGGCGCCCCGCAGCTCTGTCAGGTTCCTGATCAGGCCCTCCTCGTCGATGGTCGTGGGATTATTGGCTTGCGCGCGGCCATCGTTGGACCGGGCTACACCTTCCTCGATCAGGGCGCCGGCGCGTTCGGCGTCGTCTTTGTTGACGCCCCTGATGAGGATAGGGCGTTGTCCCTTCTCCGAGATCAGGAGGTTCGCGAGCCAGCCTTCGCCGGAGACAACCACCCTATCCACCTTGTCGTAGGCCTTCGACTCATTCCTCTCCCGAAAGAGCTCGAAGTTGCGGACCTCGATGCGGTCCTCGAAGATCAGGAGCCGGGTCGGGAACATACCGAAGACGTACGACTCCTCAAGCTCCATGAGAGGCGCGCCGGCCACCCCGGTCCCCTAGACGGGCACGCCCACCGGGCGTGCCTCGGTCGAGGCCCCCGGCGGGCGTGTGCCGCTCTTCCTTCTCACAGCAACAGCTCCCAGTCCAGGAGGACTTCTTGCAGGGACTCGAGGAACCGGGCCCCGTCGGCGCCGTCGGCGACGCGGTGGTCCACCGAGAGCGTCGCGGAGATCACGCGCCGCGGCACCCATTCGCCGCCTTCCCACTCCGGCACGGTCCTGACCCGTCCGAGGGCGAGTATCCCGGCCTGCGGCGCGTTGATGATGGCATCGAAGCTGTCCACCCCCATCATGCCCAGGTTGGAGATCGTGAAGGTACCGCCGGAGAGGTCGTCCGCCCCGAGCCCGCCGTCCCGCGCCCTACGCACCAGGTCTTTGACCGCCGGGACGAGCCCGCGCAGCGGGAGCGCATCGGCTCCCTTTATGACCGGTACCACGAGCCCCTCGCCGGTGGCGGCCGCTATCCCGAGGTTGACCCCGGCGTTTGTCTCCATCTCGCCGCCCTCCACGTAGCGGGCGTTGAGGCGGGGGTGGTCCTTGAGCGTCCTCGCGACGGCGAACGCGAGCAGCTCCGTGACAGAGGGCGCCGGCTCCATCTTCGCCTTCAGGCGCTCTCGCAGCTCCAGCAGCCGGTCGACCTCGAGGTCCCTGGTGAGGTAGAAGTGCGGCACCTCGGCGAAGCTCTTCGCCGTGCGCTCGGCCCCCACGCGCCTGACGCGCGAGAGCGACTCCCGCCCTGACGCCGCGCCCGCTGCGGGTTCTGGAGGGGCGGATGCTTCGACCATTTGTGGCGCTCCGTCCGTCTCCACCGGGGCCGCTTCCGGCGGTTGTTGCCGGACGTCGGAATCGAGCACGTCAGAGAGGTAGACACGCCCGCCCGGGCCGGAGCCGGGGATCGCTTCTATCTCGAGCCCCCGGTCGGCCGCGGCCCGGCGGGCCGCCGGCGAGGCGCGCACGACACGGCCGCCGTTACGGCGGTTCTCCGGGGCCTCGGGCTTCGTCTCCACGGCCTGCGGGCCCGTCTCGCCTGCGGGGGAGGCCCCGTTCCCGTCTGCCGTGGCCTGTTCCCCGCTCGCAGAGTCGGGCTCCGTCCATTCCTCTCCGGGGGCGGCGATAAAGGCGAGGGTCGCGCCAACGGGGACGGCCTCGCCCTCCTCGCCGCGCAGGCCGCGGATGATACCGTCGGCGTTCGCCTCGACCTCGTAGGAGACCTTGTCGGTGTCGATCTCGATGACGGGGTCGCCCTTCTCGACCTCGGCCCCCTCCTCGACGAGCCACCGCAGGATGTTGGCGTCCTCCATGTCCATCCC
>CADCUW010000621.1:6011-9827 GCA_902805985.1 uncultured Rubrobacteraceae bacterium | reverse complement strand
GGTCAGATCCTGGACGCGGCGTTCGAGGAGTTCTCGACGAAGGGGTTCAAGGGGGCGACGATCAAGAGCATCGCGGGGGCGGCTGGGTTGCAGTCTCCGGCCCTGATCTACTGGTACTTCCCGGACAAGGAGGCGTTGTTCAACGCCGTCCTGACGACGCACGCGCCGCTACGAACCGCGGTCGAGGACCCTGCTTCCATGATGGACCGTCCGCCGGAGGAGGTCCTGCCGGAGATCGCGCGCGCTTACTTCGCTACCGTCAACAACCCGGTCAGCCAGCGCATGATGAAGCTTCTGGTTGGAGAGGCCATGAGGCGTCCTGGGCTCGCGGAGATGCTCGGCAAGGCGACGGCGGCGAGGGTACTCGGCTTCCTCAAGGCGTACCTCTCGCGGCAGGTCGAGTTGGGACGCTTGCGGCCCCACGACACCCGCTCCGGGGCGCGGGCTTTCGTGGGGATGCTCATCCCTCAGGCCGCCGGCAAGATCCTCTTCCCCGCCCTGCGCGAGGACGGCCTCACGGACGAAGAGCATGTAGAGACGGCCGTCGGCATCTTTCTAGAAGGGTTGCGACCAAAGGTTTAGAGAAGGCCAGCGAAGGAGGTCCTGTCGTGGCGAAGACAACGGAGTACAGGGAGAGGGCGGGCGCGGGTCGTGCGGAGCCCCGCGGGGCGTCCAGGGTGACGCGCACCACCTGCGCCGTCGTCGGCGGCGGGCCCGGCGGCGCGGTGCTGGCGTTGCTGCTGGCGCGCAAGGGCATCGACGTGACGCTGCTGGAGGCGCACCCGGACTTCGACCGGGAGTTCCGGGGGGACACGCTGCACCCGTCCGTCATGGAGATCATGGACCAGCTGGGGATCGCCGACAGGCTGCTGCGGCTGCGGCACAGCAAGGTGGACCGCTTCACCGTCGAGACCGACACGGGACCATTCACGCCGGCGAACCTCTCCCGCCTCAAGACGAAGTTCCCCTACATCACCGTCATGCCCCAGACGGACTTTTTGGAGTTCATCGTCGCGGAGGCGGAGAAGTACCCGAGCTTCCGGGTCGTGATGGGGGCGCGGGTGAGGGAGCTCGTCGAGGAAGATGGCGCGGTGCGCGGTGTGCGCTACGAAGACGAAGACGGCCCGCACGAGGTGCGGGCGGCGCTCGTGGTCGGGGCCGACGGGCGCGGGAGCCGGGTGCGCAGGCTCGCGGGGATAGAGCCCGTAAAGACCTCGCCGCCGATGGACGTGCTCTGGTTCAAGTTTCCGAGGGAGCCGGAGGATGCCGAAGGCCTCGTCGGCCGGTTCGCCAGGGGCCACATCGCGATCATGCTCGACCGGAACGACCACTGGCAGGCGGGGTACGTGATCCCCAAGGGCACCTTCCCCGAGCTGCGCCACGAGGGCATCGGGGAGCTAAAGCGGCAGTTCGCCGGGCTCATCCCCGAGTACGCCGACCGGCTGGAGCACCTGACGGACTGGCGCAAGGTCTCGCTGCTCTCCGTGGAGTCGAGCCGCTGCCCGACGTGGCACAGGCCGGGGCTGCTGCTCATCGGGGACGCGGCCCACGTAATGAGTCCGGTGGCCGGCGTCGGCATCAACTACGCCATCCAGGACGCCGTCTCCGCGGGGAACATACTCGCCGGCCCGCTCCGCGAGAGCCAGGCGCGGCTGGTCGCCGTGGACGAGAGGCACCTCGCGGCGGTGCAGCGGCGCCGGGAGCTGCCGACCAGGGTCATCCAGGCCCTACAGGCCCAGGTACAGAAGAACGTCCTGGCGCCAGCGCTCGGGTCGGGCGGCTCGTTCTCCCCCCCGCTCCTGCTGCGGTTGCTGCCGAAGATACCCATCTTGCGCGACGTTCCCGGCCGCCTCATCGGGTACGGGGTGTGGCCCTCGCGCGTCAGGTAAGCCCTGCACCCTCCGCGCTCCAACTAACCGGTGGCGACCGTATCGGGTTTGCGGTCGCCGCCCGGCGTCCGATCCAGGAACTCCTCGGCGGCGGCGCGGCCCGAATCGAAGAGCTGCAGCGCGCGCTCCGGGGAGAGGTCGAACTCGGTGGTCCCGACGCCTAAAGTGTCTATCCCAATCGTCCTCTCCTCGAAGTCGTGCTGCTCAACGTAGAGCCGGTCGTGGGCCGCCATCATGGTGTCCACAAGGCTCCTCAGGTAGCCGATGACCTGCGTGACCCCGCCGCGCGGCACGGGTTCTGAGAGCTCCTCGCCGATGGGTGCCTCAGGTTTTCGCGTCAGCTTCATCCCGATGGTGGGCCACTGCGGCTCCTCGGCGTCGAATAGCCACACGGGGAAGTTGGAGAGCATCCCCCCGTCAACGATGAGGTGCTCTTGGTTTGTCCGCCGGTTGGTAAACCTCACCGGCTCGAAGAAGATGGGGATGCTCATGCTCATGCGCACCGCCCTGGCCACGTCGAGGTCGTCCGGCCGCGCGATGCCCAGGCTCGGCGCGTCCCTGGGCAGGACGAGGAGGCGCCGCTCGGTGACGTCCGAGGCGATCACCTGCAGCTTGTAGCGGTATTTGAGGTCTACGTCCTCGCGGCGCACCAGGTCCCCGAAGGTTCTCACGTCGCGGGCTTCGAGCAGGCCGCTCATCCACTCCTCGAAGGCCTCGCCCTCGTAGATGCCGAGGTCTTTTAGGATGCTCAAGGTCCTACCCATGGGCAGGCGGTCCTCGATGGCCTGGTCCTTGAACCGGTCGTAGTCGAGGTTCGCGACGATCTCCTTCAGCTCCTCCGCGCCGTAGCCGGCGGCGATCAGGGCCGCCACTATGGCCCCGGCAGGGGCCCCGGCCATGTTCTGCGGCTCGTAGCCCCGCCCTTCGAGGACGGAGAAGGCGCCCACGAGGGCTATGCCCTTCACCCCGCCGCCCTCGAACACCAGGTCCACGTACTTCCCCCGGTCCTGCTTGCTGCCGTTCTCGTGCTCCGTCACCGCTCATCTCCTCCCGTCTTCCGCGGCTTGCCCGTTCGCGTTCTCCGAGGCAACCACAACCTCCTCTGATGGGTCGTCTCCCCGCGAGCCTCGTGGCTTCCGGGATGACTCGTTCGGGGACACGAAAACAGACCGCCATGAAATGCCGATGAACCGCGGGCGAAACCCCGGCGAATACGCGCGAGCTCGGAACAGTGTGCCCGTCGCCGGACCTAGTGAGCGAGGAAACCCGCGCGTCCGCGACACGCCGGCCTCCCATCAGCGGTCAACGACCGTGGGAGCATCCGTCCGCCCATGGTCCATCGTGGAGATGGCCGCCAACGCCCACGGGACCGATCACGGGGCGGGGTGCGAGATTTTTCCGGTTCCACCTCCGATTCATCGCAGATTCATCGGCGTCTGGGAGCATGCGCCGGATCGTGCCGGAACGGGACTGCCCGTGGACCAGGGAGGCGTTGCCTTGACCACCGTGACCAAGCTCGAGCGGAACATAGACGAGGCGCGGGAGTACATAGACAAGATCATCGGCACCCGCTACACGTGGTGGAAGAGCGGCCCCGTCCCGGACAGGGGTCCCGCGTGGGCCAGGAACGGCGTTCCACCATCGCCGGCCGAGGTCCGCAAAGAAGGCTGCTTCTGCGCCGGGGTCCCGACCCTCGCCCGCAGGGCCGTGGGGCTCCCGGTTCCGACCCTGGGCAACCAGCTCTACGACGGCGGCATCTGCGCGTACTTCGGGTCCGCCAACGACGCCGCCGCGGTCTTCCCCGGCGGGGCTACTTCGACGTCCACGACCGGGCGCGCCCGTTCGACCTGCAAGAAGCGAAACGTCGTCCCTGGACCCTTATCGGGCGCAAGTTCCGTGACGCCTACGACCAGGGGCACGCGGCCAT
>CADCUW010000621.1:0-5911 GCA_902805985.1 uncultured Rubrobacteraceae bacterium | reverse complement strand
CCCGGCGGGGCTACTTCGACGTCCACGACCGGGCGCGCCCGTTCGACCTGCAAGAAGCGAAACGTCGTCCCTGGACCCTTATCGGGCGCAAGTTCCGTGACGCCTACGACCAGGGGCACGCGGCCATTGTGCTCCCCGGCGGCAAGGTCTTGCAGAGCTACCCCGCGGCCAGGGTCAACGACGAGGTTACCCTGGAGCGCTCGCACGCGGGTGGGTACTACGAGGTCATGGTCTTCCCGAAGGACTGGTCGCTCCCCCTGGACCACGAGGAGTCTGAGGATAAAGGAAGCGTGGAGACCCGGAACGGCGACCGTCCAAAGCGCCAGCCGGATCGGGGAAAACCGGTTCCGGAGAAGCCGGAGCGGGAGGAGGAAGAACAGGAAGTCCCGCTCTTCACCGCCAGGCAGCTCTCGGAGATGTCCGGCAACCAGGACCTCGACGTTCTGGAGAAGTACCGGCAGGCCCTCGTCCCGGCCATGCGGAAGGCCGGTATAACGACGCCCCTGCGCATGGCCGCCTTCTTCGGCAACGTCATGGTGGAGACGGCCGCCCTCAAGACGTTGGAGGAGTACGGCAACGAGGCGTACTTCCGCTACGGCCCCCAGGGCGGCGACGGGCTGTACCTCGGCAACGAGTGGCGCTACCACGGCCGGGGCTTCCTCATGAACACCTGGAAGGCCGCCTACGCCAACCTCTCGAAGGTGCTCGACGCCGACCTCGTGGCCAACCCGGACCTGCTAGAACGCTCCGACTACGCCGCCAGGGCGGCCACGTGGTTCTGGGATCGGCACGACCTCAACTCCTACGCCGATAAGGGCAACTTCAGGGCGGTGGCGGCGATCATCAATACCGGCAGGGCAGACGGCACGCCGAACCACTGGACCGAGAGGCTGCAGTTCTACGACCGGGCCAAACGCGTCCTGTCGAACGGTTCGGGCGGCAGGCCCGACGGCGAGAGACCCGACCCTGAGAAGCTCGACCGCGACGGGTTCAACCGCGACGGCCTCCCTTACATCAACCTGGTCGCCGTCGGGGAGGCCGACGAGACGGCGGCCTTCGTCCTCGCCGCGGAGATCCGCAAGGCCGGGGTCGGCGTCACCGTCACCAACGGCGCGGACAACGTCTACGCCCTGGCAAAGAAGGTACGCCCCGAATGCTTGGGCAACCGGCAGGTCTGGATCATGGGCCGGCCGGCCCTCGAAGCCTGCGGCGAGTACGGGGACCTCGCCAACTGGCCCGTGAGCCCGAAGACCGACTACTACGACCTGTCCGGCAAGAGCCTCACCGGCACCTGCGGCCGGGCCGCGGAGCTCGCCGACGAGAGGGCCAAGCGCGGCGTCGGCCAGAGGTTCCTCGAAGTGATGGGCATGGCGGAGCCGGGCCCCGCCAGGTCCCGGCTTCCCGCGCCAAAGACACCGCAGGACGAGAGCGAGGAGCCAGAGCCCGACGGAAACGGGGACGGGAACGGCGGCCTCGGACGGCGCGAAGGACGGTCCGAGGGGGGCCGGAGCAACCCGAGGTCGGAAGCCCGCCGGGATCTGGATGAGAGACGCGGGGACGGCGGGTACGAGGAGCCGGCCGGAACCTTGGAGAAGTTGACGGACGAGGATCTCGAGGAGATCGGCAGGAGAGTCCTCCAGCTCGTCTCCGGCGTTCGAGGCCACAACGGACGGGGCAAGACCGCCCGTACGGGGTCGCCCGCTCACGAGGAGGGAGACTGACATGGATACAAGGCGCCCCGAGGCCGGGCTGGATCGGCCCGGCTCCACAAACGGGAGAGAGTTGCGGCTGGCCGACGGCCAAGAGGACGCGAGCGCGCCGAGCCCGGAGCGGGGCAAACCGTGGGGGTTCTTGCTCGTCCTGACCGCCGTCGTGGTGATAGCGGTCATGTACGCGGTGACGATGCTCACCATCGGGCAGGAGATCCAGAACCCCACGACGGCTATCGGGGCGATGACGGCGGCCTTTACCGTGATAAGTACCCTCGTGGGGATCTACTTCGGCATCAAGGCCGGCCTCGACGGGCAGGACAAGGCGAAGGAGATGGTGGATAGGGCGATCCGCGGCGGAGAGCGTCTACGGCGGGACCGCGGCGAGTAGACGAGCCCGCGACCCCCGGGCCGTCGCCCGAACGACCGGGACCGTGAGATCCCCCGTAAATCAAGGCCGGAGAGATGCCGAGGAAGGCGTTGTTTATTGCGCAAGCGTAGCGTGTCCGGCCTCAATGAGGGCGGTCGCCACGTCCCTGCCGTCTTCGAGCTCTATGGAGGCGACGTACCGTCCGAAGGTGGTTACGTCCCGTTCGGTGGCCAGCCTGCACTTCGTTCCTACCGGGAGGAGTCTGGCGAGGAAGTCCCTCGCTGCCTCTCCTCCGGGGGACCGGAGAACAGCCCGGGGCGAAGGTGTTCTTGATGCGGACCGCCCGGTACGCGTACTCGACGAGCCACAGAGAGCCGCCGACGTGGACGGTGTCGCCGTCCACCACGCGTAGGGGCACCGCGCGATACGGACCGTCTCAGATGCCCAGGCTTTCGGGCGACTTCTGGAACTGGACGGGCTTACTCACGGCCTTCCTGGTGGGGGCGGATCGCGCCGCGTTCAGGCCCTCTTGTGCCTCAAGAGACTCCTGTAGAGGACCCGGGTTTCGGGGGAGGGGGAGAGGCCGTACTCCTGCGCGAGGATCTCCTCGCATAGCCGGTACTGGCGCAAAGCCCCGCCCCGCAGCCCGAGCCGGACGTAGCAGCGCATCAGGAGGCGGTGGCTCTCCTCGTGGCAGCGGTCCTTCTCCAGGATGCGGAAGCAGACGCGAATGCACTCCTGGATCTGCCCGGCTTCCGCGTGGTGGACGGCCAGCCGGCCCAGCATGTCAAGGTAGGCGCTGGTCAGCCGCTCGCGCTCGACCATGGTCCAGTCCTCGTAGAGATCCTCCACCAGGTAGTCGCCCCGGTAGAGCCCTACCGCTGCCTCGTACTCGGCCGCCGCCTCCGGCATCCGTCGGATCCTCTCGTGGCGGCGGCCTCTCTCATAGCGGCGGTCGAACTCGTCTACGTCGGTGGTCGCCCGCACGGCCGGACACAGGCGGTATTGGCCCTCCTCCAGCAGCACGCAGTTGACGGAGGCTAGCGAGGAGCAGTCGCCGAGGATCTTGCGCAGGCCGTGGATGGCGGAGTTCAGCGACCATCGGGCCCTCTTGAGGCTAGACTCGGGCCAGAGCCAGCCCATGAGGTGGTCCTGGGAGACGGGGCGGGCGCGGTTGGCGAGAAGGTACTTGAGGATGGTCAGAGCCTTGCCGTTGCGCCCAAGGGGGAGCGGCTCGCCGTCGCACAGCAGCTCGAATCGGCCGAAGAAGTTCGCCCGCAGCGAGTGCCCGACGGCCACGGTCTCCTCGACCGTGCGGCGGACGGCTTCCGGGGCGACGCCCTGGGCGCTGAACGCGCCGACCACGGACCCATCCGAACGGCGCAGGGTAAGGATATCCGGGTCCCGCTCCAGGTAATAGCCGGTTGGCAGTTCCAATGATAATCCTTGCATATTTTTCTCCGAACCCCGGACCTTCGGCGGGAGGACCTCGGTCGTCTCAACAACCCCGTTGAGGTGGTCGCGCGTCGATGTGTTGATCTGCTATCGCGGCTCCTTTCCCGAGAGCCGAGAAGCGACGTCCGGCCTCGCCGGAGACCACCTGGAGCGGCCAGCGTATCCTATGCTGGGGAAGACCGGTATCACCCAAATGAGTGATTTCTCTTACATTCGCGGCCGGACAAGAAGGCTGGCAGTACAGCCCGGGTCTCTAGGCGGTAGATCCGGCCCGCCGGCCGCCGGTATCGTCGAGGACCTGCCGCAGCGCCTTCACGACCCCGGGGTCGAACTGGGTGCCCGAGCTGTCCTCCAGCTCCTGCAGCGCGGCCTCGCGGGAGACGTTGTAGCCGTAGGGGCGGTCCCTGATCATGACGTCGAAGGCGTCGGCCACGGCTATCACCCTGGCCGCCAGCGGGATCTCCTCGCCGCTGAGCCCGTCCGGGTACCCGTTGCCGTCGAAGCGTTCGTGGTGGTGGTTGATCGCCGGCAACGCGGAGGCCAGCGCCTTTATTGGTGAGACAATCTCGCCCCCCAGGGTGGGGTGGCACTTCATCCTCTCGTACTCCTCGTCGGTCAGGCGACCGGGCTTGTGCAGGATGTGATCCGGGACCCCCATCTTGCCGACGTCGTGAAGCAACGCCCCGACGACCAGATCTTCGACCTGCTCTTCTGGCAGGGACATGGCCCTGGCGATGTCCCCCGCGATCCCGGACGTGTTGAGTAGATGCTCCCCGATCCCGGGGTCTTTTGCCTCGAGCGCGCCCACCAGGGCCTCGACGATGCCGGTTGGCCTGCCGCCGGCCTCGGTAACCTCCGTCGGGGCGGGGAACCCGGCGACGCCGTCCGTCCCGTCCCTCGCCTCCCGGAGCGCGAACAGGGCCGTCTTCAGAACGGGGTCGGGGTCTTCGTGTCCCGTCCCGGCATGCACGAAGCCGACGGCGGGACGGACCAGGTCCCCCGCCTCCTCCGAGACGGCCTGCCGGATCGCCAGCGCCGCCCGGCGGGCCCTGGCCTCGTCGGTCCCGCCCAGGACGACGACGAGCTCGTCCCCGCCGAAGTGGAACGCGCGCCGGCCCCCGCCAAGCCTCTCGCCGACCCGCCGGAGGAGCCTGTCTCCCGCCGTGAAGCCGTAAGTCCGGTTGAACCGGCCGAGGCCGCCCACCTCCACGGCGAAGACCGTGAGCGCCCTGCCCTGGGAGAGCTCCCGGCGCAGGACGCGGTGCAGCGACGCGCGGTTCGGCAGGCCGGAGACGGGGTCCCGCCCGCCCGGGGCTTCTTCCGCGGCCTCCAGCGCCGGGGCGGCCGCGCCGGAGATCAGGCCGAGCACCCGCTCATCCTCAGCCCCGAACTTACCTCCCCCCACGATCGCGGCCCCCCTGGCGCCCGCCGCAGATCCTATAGGCACCGCCAGGAAGCCGCTTGTACCGTGGATCTCCTCCTCGATGCGCACGGTCCCGCCCCCACGGCAGGCGCGCAACACGAGACCCTGGATCGAAGGGTGCCACCAGCTCGGGCAGGCGTCGGAATCCCCTTCGAAGACGGAGGCGTGGTGGTTTCCTTCCAGGGTGGCGACGTGGGCGTAGGTCCCCCCGCAGGCGTCGTGGGCCGCGCGCGCCGTCCACGAGAGGATCTCCTCGATACTCGAAGTCTCAAGCGCCGGCCCGAAACCGGAGACGAGGGTTTCGGCCCTCGCAGCCCGCTCCCGCTCCGCGGCGAGGTTGGAGGAGAGGTCGCGTTCGCGACCGCCCGCGCCCCGCACCCCTGAGCCCAGGTACCCGACGGCCACGCAGAAGAGCGCGACGAACCCCGCCCTCAGGCCCGCCGGGGCGTCCCCGAGAGCCTCCGGACCGTCGGCGAAGCCCACCGCGGCGAGATACCCCCCGGCCATCAGAACGGCCGCGACCGCGACCCGGGACGGGCCCGAGACCCGGACGATGCCGAGCGCCGCCAGAGAGTACAGCGGGAAGTAGGGTGAGCCGTCCCCACCGGTGCCAGCGACCAGCAGGCCCACGAGGAAGGCGTCGAGCGCGACCAGCGCGAGTGGGGCGCGCAGGAGGACCCGCGGCCGACCGGCCACGAGAGAGACCCCGACGACGAGGGCGGCGCCGGCGGAGAGAAAGGCGACGGGCCCCGCCCCCGGCGAGGTCCGGACCAGGATCACGAGCAAGAAGACCGCCAGCGCCACATGGGCGCCCCCCGCCACCGATGGTCGTCCCGGTATCTCCCGATCCGATGCGCCCATCTGTCTCTCTCTAGCCCTGGGAGCGTTCTTCGGGCAGGCTCCAGACGCCGTGACCTTCGCGCCCAGGGGTCGGCGCGTCGGAGGCGGCGCGCC
>CADCUW010000620.1 GCA_902805985.1 uncultured Rubrobacteraceae bacterium | reverse complement strand
AGGGGACTCGTCGAAGGGTACGACGGGATCTATGATGCCCCCGCAGTCGATGGCGCCGGAGGCGAGCATCTCCCAGCACGCGGACGCGATGCGCCGGCGGTCCCAGCGCGGGTGGTCCCGGTTGGGCTCGCTGCTGGCCCTGGAGAAGACGAGGTTCGCGTTGTTGAAGTGGGCCTCCCGGCTGAGGTCGAGCGTCCCGCTGAAGGCCCTGGCCCACCCCACGAACGCGATGGTGCCTCCGTAGGCCAGCCCCCGGAGCGCCTGCTGCAGGGCCTGCTCGTTGCCGCTCGTCTCGACCACGCAGTCCACGCCGAGCCTGCCCGTCGCCCGCTTGAGCTCGAGACCAACGTCCTGCTCCAGAGGGTCGAAAGCCGCGTCGGCGCCGGCCGCGAGCGCCGCCTCCCGGCGCTTGGCTATGGGGTCGATGGCGGCGACGAACCGGGCCCCGGCGGCCTTCGCCATCTGGGCGGCGACCGCGCCTATCGCGCCGAGGCCGAAGACGGCCACCCGGTCCCCGACCCTCAGGTTCCCGTCGCGCACGCCGCAGAGGGCGTACTGCGCGGGATCGAAGCACAGCGCGCTCTTCCACGACATCCCATCCGGGACCCCGAAGAGGTAAGGCGCGCCCCGCACGTCCACCACGTGATAGTCCTGGATGCCGCCGTACCCGCACACCCGGTCCCCGACCCGGAACTCCTCCACTCCCTCCCCCGCCTCGTCAACCACGCCGACCCACTGGTTGCCGAGGACGGGCCTCCCGCCGTTCGGGGCGTCCCCGCCGCCCCGGTCGCGCCCGACGAACAGGCGCCAGTCCTCGTCGAAGAGGTCGGCCACGAAGGGATCCTCGCCCCTGAAGACGGCCAGCTCCGTCCCGTGCTTCGGCGAGGCGTACTCGACCCTGACCCCGATCTCCCCGGGCCCGACCGCGGGCCTCTCGTACGGCTCCAGCGCCGCCCGCCGCGGCCCGGCCACCACGAGCCTCCGCGAGACCGTGGATCCGCCGCCCGCCTCCCGCCTCGGGTCCTCACCCGCCGGCCTCACGAAGAGACCCCCCGCCGCTCCGAGGCCCGGGAATGCTCGATGGCCTGCCGCGCGACGTCGTCGAGGGAGGTCTCGCGCTCCCCGTCTTCGCCGAGCCTGTTGGGAGGGTCCGGGATCAGTTCGAAGGCCAGGTACCCCCTGTACCCGATCTCTTCGAGCACCCGGATAAAGCCCGCGAAGTCTATGTGGCCGAGGCCCGGCGCCAGGCGGTTCGAGTCCGAGAGGTGCACGTGGTTCAGTCGGCTCCCAAGCCCGCGCACCGCGTCCAGGGGCGAACTCTCCTCGACGTTCATGTGGAAGGTGTCCGCCATGACACCCCCGTTCGTGAGGCCTGTCTCCCGCCACATTCGCGCGCCCTCTTCGAGACGGTTGAGCATGTGGGTCCCGTAGCGGTTCCAGCACTCGAGCGAGAGGTCAACACCGAGCGAACCGGCGTACTCGCCCGCCTCCCGAACGCCCTCTACGGCCCACCGCCACTCGTCTCGGGCATCTGCGACGGGCTTGACGCGCCCGTACGCCGTTGGGGCGACGACAAAGAGCGGGGCGCCGACCTCGGCCGCGAAGTCCGCGAGGGAGCGGAGATACCGCCGGGCTTCGGACCTGAGGGCCGGGTCCGGGTGGGAGAGGTCCCGGTCAGGGGTGAAGTTCGGGCAGACGGAGCTTATCCCGAGGCCGGCGGCGTCGGCGGCTCTTTTGACCCGTTTCGGGTCGTGCTTTTCGGGTTCGCCCTCGACCTCCATGGCGTCGTAGCCGAGCCGGGCGAGGCGTTCGGCGGATCTCGCAACGTCCTCGCCGCCGAAGCCGATGATGTTGTAGGAGTAGCGGTAGCCGTCGCTCATCCCTTCAGCCCGCCGGCGGTGAGGCCGCTGATAAAGCGGCGTTGGAGGGCGAGGAAGAGCGCGACGACGGGCAGGATTATGATGATCCCGGCGGCGCTCGTCAGGCCCCAGTCGCGGGCGAAGTTGCTCTGGAAGGCGTCGAAGCTCGTCGTTACGGGCTTGAGGGAGTTATCCTGGATAAACGTCAGGGCGAAGAAGTACTCGTTCCAGGCGCCGAGCCCCGAGACTAGCGCGATCGTCAGAAAGCCCGGCCAGCTGAGGGGCAGGATGACCCTGAGCAGGATCTGCAGCTCCGTCGCCCCATCGACCCTGGCCGCGTCCTCGAACCCCCGCGGCAGGGCCACGAGGTACGAGCGCAACAGCAGCGTCGCGAACGGGGAGAAGATGGCCCAGTAGATGATGATCAGGCCGAAGAGCGTGTTCGTCAGGTTCAGGCTGCTCCACAAGAAGAAGAGCGGCACGAGGAAGAGCTGGAACGGCAGCGCGCTCGCGACGAATAGGTAGAGCAGGACCGCGTCCGTGCCGGGCAGGTCGAGGCGGGCCATGGCGTAGGCGGCCATCCCCGCGATGACGCACACTCCGACCACGGTCCCCACGGTGAGGATCGCGCTATTCACCATCGTGGTCGCGAACCCGCCCTGGGACCACGCCGTCGAGAAGTTCTGGAAGACCGGCGAGAGCGGAGGGCCTAGCGGGTTGCGCCCGATCTCGGCGTTCGTCTTCAGGGAATTGAAGAGCAACACCACGAACGGACCTATGGCGAAGATCGCCAGCAGGACCAGGAGAACGTAGTATGGCGCCTTCGATGGCTCCCGCCGGGAACTCCGTCCTCCCGTAGCAGCGCTCAAACCTCCCACCCCCTCCGCCTGAGGTAGATAAAGACCAGGACGATCAGACCGCTCAAGAAGCTCATCCCGAGCCCGAGCGCCGCGGCGTACCCGGCCTCGAACCTTGCGAACGCCTCCTTGTACATCAAAGTACCGACGACCTCGCTCGCCCCGGCGGGCCCGCCCTGCGTGATGATGTAGATGTAGTCGAAGACGAGCAACGACCCTATGATCGTCATGAGCACGACGAAGACCAGCGTCGCCCGGATGCCGGGGATCGTGACGTTTACGAACTGCTGCCAGCGGCCGGCCCCGTCCATCCTGGCCGCCTCGTAGAGCTCCTTGTCCACGGACTGGAGCGCCGTCAGGAAGAGGAGTACGACAAAGCCCCACCAGTGCCAGTTGTCCACGAAGGCGACCGCCGGCAGGGCCAGGGCCTGGCTGCCGAAGAACGAGACGCCTTCGAGCCAGGGTATGCCGAGGAGGGCCAGCGTCGAGCCGATCCCGCGGTCAGGGTCGAGGATGTTCTGCCAGAGGGCGGCGTTCACGACGCTCGCCATCACGTAAGGGATGAAGAACAGGACGCGGAAGATCATCTGGAAGCGCGTGATCTGGGAGAGCATGAAAGCTCCCCCTAAACCCATACCTATGGGGACGGTAAGGAAGATAACGGTCCAGAGCAGGTTGTGCCCGAGCGCGCTCCAGAAGTCCCCGTCTGAGAGGATGTCCGTGTAGTTCTGCAGCCCCACCCACTCGGCGGGCCCTATCCCCGACCACTCCGTGAACGAGTAGTAGACGGTCGCCACCGAAGGGCCCAGGATGACGAGCACGTTGACGACCAGCAGGGGCAGCATGAAGAGCCACGCGGAGAGCAGGCGCTTGCGGCGTAAAGCCCGCCCGGCCGACGCGTCCTTGGCACCGGGCCTCGCGGCGCTCCGGAGGGTCTGTTCGTTTACCTCCACAGCTCTAGGCGCCGGGCTTGATGATCTTGGGCACCAGCCCCTCTTTGCGCTCCTCGGTGAAGACACCTGCGAGCCCCTCGCAGTACTCGGCGGCGGTCATGTCGCCGGTGAGGACCTTCTGGATCTCCTCCTGTATGTAAACGGTGGACTTGGAGGGCCAGAACGTCCAGTTCGTGTACCCGAAGTTTCCGTTGCCCGTCGCCTGGCTCAACGAGACGAGCTGCCTTCGCACCCGCTCGTCCATGCTGCCGGGGAAGTCCCCCTCCTCGAACGGCAGCGGCGCGTTGAACGCCGAGGGCACCGCCGACATATACTCCGCGGCCCGCTTCTTGTCCGCGACCAGGTAATCGATAAACGAGGCCGCCCCGTCGGCGTTCGCGGAGCGGGCGTTGACGGAGATGGTCGAGCCGATCCCGAGCGCGTACATCTCCTGCGGGACCCCGCTCTCCATCGGCGGCAGCGGCGCCCAGTCCCACTCGTTCTCGTTGCCGGCCTCCTGCCCGAAAAAGTCCACGGCCGAGGACATGAACCACGAGCCCTCGATGTTCATTGCGGCCTTGCCGTCGCCGAAGTCCGCGTGCAGCGCGTCGAAGCCGTTTGAGAAGAACTTCTCCCGACTCCCCCCGAACCAACCCCGCTGCACGTAGTCGTTGAAGAGCTCTATGGCATCGACGAACACGGCGTCGGAGAACGGCGTCTCCCCCGTCAGCGCCTCGTACAGCGCCTGCGGCCCCGAGAAGTGGTTCCAGAACACGGTAGGGAACCACTCGACCGCCGCGGGCTCGTCCCCGATACCCGCCGCGAACGGCACGATCCCCTGCCCGTTCAACTCCTCCGCCAGCCCCTCAAGCTCGTCCCTGCTCTTCGGCGGCTGCAGGCCCATCTCCTCGAAGAGCGTGCTGTTGAAGTACAGGATCATGGTCTGAAGCTGGTACGGGATGGTGTAGAGCTTGTCTTCGGACCGTCCAAGATCGAGCGCCCACCCGAGCAGCTTGTCGTCCCACCTGTACTGGTCCACGTACTCGTCGAGCTCGGCGAAGAGGTTGGCGTCCACGTACTCCGCGGCGTACGCGGGACCCGGCGTCGGGATGATATCCGGCCCCTCCCCGCCCTGGAGCGCCGTGCGGACGAGGCGGTCAATCTCGGCCGGCGGCTGGAACGTGACGTCGAGCTTGGTCCCCCTGTTCGCCTTCTCGAAGGAGGGCTCGATGTTCTGCTTGAAAAAGTCCTGCGGTTCCCCGGGCTCCAGGTTGCTCCACATCGTCACGGGGCCACCACCGGAAGACCCCCCGCCGCACCCGGCCAGCACGGAGCCCGCGATCCCAGCCCCAAGGGCGGCCTTACCTCCCCGGACGATAAACTGCCGGCGCGACAAAGGTCTGTGCATCATCAGCATCCTTTCGAACGGCGGCAAGCTCCGCGCGGTTGTCCTTTTTCGACCCGCCGTCACGCGCCGTTTTTCGAGCGTTCCCTATCTCCCACCGCTTACACCGGGCATAATAGGAGATCCCGGCGATTGATTCATTGCTTACACGCCCTGTTTTATTGTAAAAAACGATCGTCGCTGACGTCGTATGGGATGAGAGGGATGATGCCCGGGTCTGGACCCATAGTGCCCTACGTGCGGGACGCCAGCTTCCCGGTGCGCAGCGCGTGGTACACCGCGCCGCGGCGGCTGCTCGACTACATGCTCATGTACGTGCAGGAGGGGGAGATGGTCGTCCACGTAGAGGGACGCGAGGTCCTCTTCCGGCCCGGGGAGTTCTGCCTCATACAGCCAGGGGAGCTGCATTCTCTGGAGGGCCCGTCCGACACCATAACCCCCTACGTCCACATGGACGTCTTCTACAACCCCGGGCGCGAGCGGAGCTTCGTCGTGCGGTCCGGGCGGGTGGACGTCTCCGGTTCGGAAGGGTTGATGCAGCCCCGCCTGGAGGCGGTGACCGGGGTCCGCATCCCGACCAGGTTCGTTCCGTCCAACCCGGCCCAGTTCAGGGACACCATGCTCAAGACCATCGGCATCTGGCAGAGGAGGGACTTTCTCGGACAGCTAGAGTCACACCAGCTGGCGAGCGGGCTCGTGCTGGAGATGCTCCGTTCCTACTCGCGCGGCGGCGCCGATTCTCCCGACAGGCCGGAGTTCTTGAACTGGATCACATCCCACATGTCCCTGCACCTCTCCGAACCTCTCTCCGTCGCGGACATGGCCGACCGCGCCGGCCTCTCCCCCTCCCGCTTCTCAAGGGTCTTCCGCGACCGCTTCGGCAGCCCCCCGCACCGCTTCCTGCTACACCTCAGGGTCCAGCGCGCCCAGGACCTCCTCCAGCACACGGGCCTCACCATGCGCCAGATCTCGGGCCAGTGCGGCTTCTCAGACGTCCACCACTTCGCCAAGACCTTCAAGAAGGTCTCAGGCCAGACCCCGGGTTCCTACCGCCGCGCGAGCCAGCCATCGCGGTGAGGCCGGAGACCTTGGCCCCCGGCACCGGGTCTAGGCCCGTTCGTAGTGGGCGGGGTTTGATGGCACGCTCTTACTGGTCAGGTAACCGGCGTGGCTGATGCCCAGCAGGGTCACGATACCGGTGCTCAACTCCGGCAGGGCGAATATGGAGCGACCGCCGTAGAGCATGGCTCCCACCTCCGCCGCGTAGGCGAAGACCACGATCAGGGTAAAGAAGAACACCTGTACCTTGCTCAGGTCGAAGTAGGCGGCGGAGATCACTTCATCCCCCTTGAAGAGATCCGCGACGCTCGCGCAGGCGGGCGCCTTGTACGCCACGAGCGCGCCCTGTGGCTCGGCGAGCTTGCCCGAGTCTTCACCGACCTTGTCCATCGCCTCGGTAGTTTTCACCTTGGCCTTTTCGTCGACTTCCAGGTTCTTCTTCTGGCTCTTGATGGCCCCGGCGGCGACAAAGGACGTGGTGCTTATACCGAGCAGGCCCCACACTTGCGGCGGGACCGCGATGTTGAGCGGGTTATCGCTCGGGTCTTTGCGGATGTTGAACATCGCCACCGTCAGGAAAGCGGAGAGGACCAGGACGGTCCACAAGGAGAGCTGGAGCCTGGAGAGGGACATCTTGTTGCGGGGGTCGATCAAGAGCCCCGCCCAAAGGCCCGTGGTGCCGCGTCCGATCGTCACGAAGGCCACCGTCAGCAGCCCGGCGACGATCAGCCACGCCACCAGGCCGTGGGCGGGCGGGGTGAACCCCGGGATCACCTCGTTAGGAGGGATCAGCAACACGCCGAAGATCATGGCGATCAGGCCGATCAGCGCGGCCGTATGCCTCTTCTTCCATTCCGTTACGGTTGTATCGCGACGCGTCCTCCGCGGGCTCACACTCCGGTCGTACATTCCTTCGGCCATCTCGATAACCTGCCCATCGGTCGCTCGCTCCTGCCGACACAGTCAAGCTTGGTGCGATGAATCCGGAATGAAAGAATCGCCGAACAGCGATCATCCCTGGACAAAAGACAAGTCAATAGCGTCGCCGGTGCGACCATGTCCCAACTAGCAAGGGTCGCGCGGGTAGTCTACTGACCCGCGTGCCCGGCAGGTCTCGAACCCGCAACGTTCCGATTAGAAGTCCGTCGCGAGCCTTAATCGGCGGGGTACAACGGGTTCGATAGGTCCCGGAAAACGGCTCAAGTAAGGGCCAAAGGCAACGCCGTGCCGCCCGATAACTGGTGCGTCGCGGCCGGCCGGGTTGAGGTAGATCCGGGGTGGCGTACTCGCACCGCCGAGAGGCGTACCGACACCCTGCGACCCCAGCGGGTGCTCGGCGGCTCCTTCCCCTATTAAGTCCGCCGGTGTTGCTCGAAACGATTCGGCCGTTCTTCGACAGAGGCGAGGCTGACGCGTGCTCGAAGACGTAGCCGTGCGAGAGGCGCTTGTGGAGGACATCGAGGCGAAGACCACGAGCGACTCGGAAGGCGTTCCCGCCGGCTACGCGGCCTCGCGCGCGGCGACGGCCCGTCGCACCACCGAGCGCCACGGCGGGGCTAGCCAGCGAACCCTTTGGCATCCGCCTCCGCGCATATACATGCGACACCACAACATGTGGGTCGACTTGTAATCCTCAGGCCAGCCCCGTGGGGCGGCTCGAGGAATCTCGGGATGCTTTTATCCGCGATGCTGCATACGGGGCTCGAAGAATCATCCTTCTACAAGGTTCGGTGAATAAGCCTCCGTAGAGAAGTGCCAGGCTCTGTTATATGGCATGCTTTGAGACTATAGTGACAAAAGACACATGTGTAAAGAAGGCGGGTGCGCCATAATTCGTCAAGGACACCTCATAGCCGTGGTGAGGGCCTTCCTGATCGGGTGTGCCGTTCTTCTAGAGCATCTTGCAGCGTAGCTGGGCTGTGTGGCAGGATGCTCCAATGGATGCCTACTCGTTGGACCTGAGGAAGAAGATCGTCGACGCTAAACAACGGGGCATGCCCACTTCGGAGGTCGCTCAGACCTTCGGCGTGGGCGCCTCGACCGTCAAGCGCTACGCTGCCGTGGCGCGCGAGGGGAGGTCCTTAGCCCCGAAGAAGCGTCCCGGCTCCAAGCCGAAACTGGACGCGGTGGCGAGGAAGCTGTTGGAAGCGGACCTCGGAGAGCGACCGGCGGCCACACTGCCCCAGAGGCGCGAGTACCTCGGGCGGGTGGCCGGTGTGGAGGTCAGCGACTCCACGCTCTCGCGGGTGCTCAAGCGTCTGGGCTGGAGCCGAAAAAAAGGTCGGTGGGAGCCACAGAACGCGACGAGTTCCTGAGGTCCGCTTGGAGAACGATGGTGGCCGGGAGCATGGGAGCGGATCGCTTTGTGTTCGTGGACGAGTGCTCGACCAACACCTCCCTGCGCCCGCTGTACGCTTGGTCGAGGCGAGGAGAGCGAGCCCTCGGGAGCGCGCCTCGCAACTGGGGCAAGAACGTGACCCTGCTGGCGAGCATGAGCGCGGAGGGGATGGGCAGATGCCTAGCGGTGGAGGGGGCGACGACGAGGGCGGTCTTCGAGACCTACCTGGGTGAGGTGCTGGTGCCGACCCTGCGCCCTGGACAGGTGGTCGTGATGGACAACCTTTCGGCCCACAAGGGCGGAAGGGTGCGTGAGCTCCTGGAGGAAGCGGGATGTGATCTCGTCTACCTGCCGCCCTACTCGCCGGACCTCAACCCCATCGAGCAGGCTTTCAGCAAGGTCAAGGGGCTCATGCGGCGGGCCGAAGCCCGCACCCGAGAGGCGCTTGTGGAAGCGATGGGGCAGGCGCTCTCCGCGGTCACCACGCAGGACGCGTACGGCTTCCTCCACCACTGCGGCTACCGAGACCAGGCCCAATTACTATGACAGACGCTCTAGTAGCGAATATTAGGCGGGCGCACGAAGAAGGGCCGGACCCCTGTGTAGTCAGCTGACAAGGCTGGAGGGCCGACCGTGAAGTAGAGGGGAAAAGGAGGGCCCGAAGGGAGATGGGCCCCTTCCCTTCCCCACGGACACCCTACCGGGCGCGGGCTCGGCGTCGCATCGGCCCGATGGCACATCTTTTACGAGGCGGGGCCGTGCGGACTTCTGAGAACCCCCTCAGAAGGAAGTTCGTTACTAGCCGATGCCTCGCTGTCGACGGGCCTCCCTGAAGGCCGTCTCTGTCGCGTCCAGAGCCTCCGAAAGACGCGCCGCCAGCCGCAAGTATCGGGGGTCGTCCGTCATCGCGTGCTCCAGCAGGAGGCGGCGGGACGCCCGGATGCTCTTGGAGGCCTCGCCGAGGTCCCCCATCAGCTCGTTGAGCACGGCGTCTTCGTCGGGCATAAGCTAACTGTACACTCTCGGCAAGCCGTAGGGGACCGGGGCTATGCGAACTTCTCCGAACCCCGCACAGGCGAAGTTCGGAGAATGATCCTTCTACGAGTCTCGTTCGCGCCGGCGCCCCGCATGGTGTGGCGGTGGCCCGTCAGGTTCGCCAAAAGCACCTCAGCTTCGTACCAGCGCAGTTGAGCTTCCATATCCTCTTTCCCTGCTAAACCGCTACCAAGCCGCCCTGTCGTGTCCGTTTCCCGACCGTGCCCGCTGGGCCAGCCCCTCCAGCACCCTCCGCTCCGCCTCTTCGAACACCCCACAGCGGTCGTCGGCGTCGAGCTGGGGGAGGGGGTCGGGGTGGCCGCACCGGGGGCACCGAAGCGCC
>CADCUW010000619.1 GCA_902805985.1 uncultured Rubrobacteraceae bacterium | reverse complement strand
GCAAGCGGACCGGGGCGGCGGCCCTGAGGATAGCCCGCGAGATGGCCGAGGAAGGCCTCATCACCCAGGCGGAGGCTCTACTGCGCGTGGAGCCGGCCTCCCTGGACCAGCTCCTCCACCCCGGCATAGACCCGACGGCGGAGATCGACGTCCTCGCCCGCGGCCTCCCGGCCTCGCCCGGGGCGGCGACGGGCAGGATGGTCCTCTCGGCCGCCGAGGCCAAGGAGCGGGCCGCGGCCGGGGAGGCCGTGCTGCTCGTGCGCCGCGAGACCAACCCCGATGACGTGGAGGGCATGATCGCGGCCCAGGGCGTGCTCACCGCCCTCGGCGGGATGACCAGCCACGCGGCCGTCGTCGCCCGCGGGATGGGGAAGTCCGCCGTCACCGGCTGCAACGCCCTCAAGATCGACCGCGCCAACGGTGAGGTCAGTATCGGCGGCGAGACCTTCGAGGCCGGCGACGTCCTGACCATAGACGGGGCGACGGGCCGCGTCATCCGGGGCGAGGCGCCGCTCGTCCCGCCAGAGCCCAGCGAGGACTTCGAGACCGTGCTCCGGTGGGCTGACGAGGTGCGCGCCCTTGGCGTGAGGGCCAACGCCGACACCCCCGAGGACGCGCAGCGGGCCAGGGAGCTAGGTGCCGGGGGCATCGGGCTGTGCCGCACCGAGCACATGTTCATGCAGGGCGAGCGGCTCAAGATCATGCGCGAGATGATCCTCTCGGAGGGCGATGAGGCGCTCGTGGAAGCCCTAACCAAGCTCGAACCGATGCAGGTCGAGGACTTCGAGGGCATCTTCCGGGCGATGGACGGACTGCCCGTCACCGTCCGCCTGCTCGACCCGCCGCTCCACGAGTTCCTGCCGGACTCCAAAGACCTCGCGGCGGAGATCGCCGAGCGCGAGGCGAGCGGGGAGGACGCCGGGGAGCAGAGGCGCCAGCTCCGGGTCGCCGAGGGCCTAGAAGAGAGGAACCCGATGCTTGGCTTGAGGGGCGTCAGGCTCGGCCTCCTCAAGCCCGAGGTCTACCTGATGCAGGCGCGGGCCATAGCCAGGGCCGCGAGGACCGTCCGGGAGGAGGGGGGCAGCCCGGTCGTCGAGATAATGATCCCGCTCGTCGCCCTGGCCCCCGAGCTCAGGAGGATGCGCGCGATGCTCGAGGGCGAGTTGTCCGGGAACGGCATCCCGATAGGGACCATGATCGAGCTTCCGCGGGCCTGCGCGGTGGCGGACAAGATCGCCGCCACCGCGGACTTCTTCTCCTTCGGCACGAACGACCTGACCCAGATGGTCTGCGGCATCAGCCGCGATGACGCCGAGGAGAAGTTCCTCGCCGACTACCTGAGGGAGGGTATCCTGAGCTTCAACCCGTTCCAGACCATAGACCGCGACGGCGTCGGGGAATTCGTCAAGACGGCTATAGAGCGTGGCCGGGGGGAGAACCCGAACCTCAAGCTCGGCGTCTGCGGGGAGCACGGCGGCGACCCGAAGAGCGTCGCCTTCTTCCACGAGATTGGCCTGGACTACGTCTCGTGCTCGCCCTTCAGGGTGCCGGGAGCCCGCCTCGCCGCCGCCCAGGCCGCGCTGGAAGAGTAGCCTCCAGCGCGGCCTGGCTGCTCCTGGACGCAGGCCCGCCACCGGAGGCTATGGCCGGTGGCGGGCTCTGGCCTGGTTCGACGGCCACACGGGTCTCAGCCTCCCCCGGTATGCTCCCGGAGCCAGACCATGGCCGCCGTGCCGGAGCCCAAGACCGAGATGTGCCCGTCGTCCGGGCGCAGCCACAGTTCTGCCGAGGGACAGCGGCGCGAGAGCCACTCGCCGTGCGAGCTGGGCACGACCCGGTCCCGGCCACCGTGCAGGAAAAGGACCGGCGCGGTCACCCGCGCGGGGTCGAATCCCCACGGGGCGACGTAGGCCAGGTCGTCGTCTATCTGCCCGCCCGGGCCGCCCTCTATCGCCGGACGAACCACGCTGATAAACCAGGACCATTCACCGTCCAGCGCGGCAAGATCGGCCGGGACGAACCCCGGGTCGGCGTCCTCGTCCGCTGACGCCTCGTACCTCTCCTTCGCCGCGCGTCCCTCGGCGGCGGCGCGTAGCGACGCCACACCGGAGGCCGCCATGCCCGCGAACCAGTCGAGCCCCTCGGCGCCGAACGGGGCCATCCCGGCCACGCTGACCACCCCCAGGACGCGCTCCGGCAGCAGCGCGCCGCACGCCAGGGCGTGCGGACCGCCGCCGGAGTGTCCCATGACCGCGAACCGATCGATGCCAAGCGCGTCGGCGATACTGGAGACGTAGGGGGCCGCCGACGCCACGTCCCGGTCTGGGTTGGGCGTCGATCCGCCATATCCGGGCCGGTCGTACGATACCCAGCGGATGCCGAGCCGGGCCGCCGCCGCGAAGAGGGGCTCGGGCGGCGCGCCGATGTTCGGTGTGCCGTGGTGCCAGAAGACGGCGAGTCGCCCGTCCGCGTCGTCCGGATGCGTATCGTACACGTGCAGCGTGCGGCCGTCGTCGAGCCCAAGATCTGTCTCCGTAACCATCCGCCTAGTCTAGGAGACGCGGCCCGACCGCAACATCCGCAAAACTCCGGGCCGGACACCGTCTGCCCGTCGCCGGCAGGAGGGCGAGTACGCACTTCGGGAAGACCCAGACGCGGACGACCGCGTCGTCTCTGCCAGCTTCGGTTGCGGTCCCGCGTTGCGCCTTCGCAGTGGACCGCGAGCGTGCCCGGTTCCACCACCCTGGGTCAACGTTCAGACGGATGATGGCGGGGGGTGGGTCTCTTGTGAGGGCGGTCCACGAAGACGAGGCCCATGGCTGCGAGCAGGATGAGGGCCGAGACGTAGAAGGCTGAGGGGAGGCCGCTCACGCCGACGAGCAAGCCGAAGGAGAAGGCGCCGACGCCGGTGCCGGCGTCGAAGGAGACGTTCCATAGGGTGCTGCCGAGGCCGCGTTCGTCGTCGGCGACCCGGTTCATGGTCAGGATGAGCGTCGAGTTCTGCAGCAGGCCGACCCCGGTCCCGAGGAGCAGCGCCCCGCCGAGCGTCGGTAGTCCGCCCTGGGGGAGGGCGACCATGCCGATCGCGGCGGCCACGAGGCCGGGAGTGAGCAGGAGGTGGGGATCGTGGCGGTCGCCGAAGCGGCCCGCCCACAGGCGGCTGAGGGCGCTCGTCAGGCCGAAGACGAGGAGGGCCGTGGCCGCGGAGAAGAGGCCCGACCGGGGCACGGTGAGGGGGAGGAACGTCACGACCACGCCGGTCGCGGAGGTGACGGTGGCGAAGATCAGGAAAAGGCGGAGCAGCGGCCCTCGCCGCAGACCTTCGAGGAAGCCCGCGCCGCCACCAGCGGCATCCCGGTCGATGGACCCGGTCCTGATGCCGACGACGGCGAAGGGGGCGAGCAGGGGAGCGAGACCGCCGAGGAGAAAGACCGCCGTGTAGCCGGAGGCGTCCACGAGCCAGAGGCCAAAGGGGTTGCTGAAGACGGTGGGGAGCGTCATCGCCAGGCCGAAGAGCCCGAGCGCCTCGCCCATGCGCCCGGGAGGGGCGAGCTCGACGATCAGGGCGGCGAAGCCTACCGTGACGATCCCGAACCCCACGCCCCTCGGGAGGGTGACGGCGAGAACCCCGGCCACGCCGCCGGCAAGCGGGTAGAGGAAGGCCGGCAGACCAAGGAAGAGCAGGCCGGCTACGAGAACCCTCCGGTACCCGAAGCGGCCTAGCAGCCTCGGCATCGCCATCTGCGTCAACACCGTGGTCAGCATGAACGCCGCCGTCGCAGACCCGGCGCCGCCCGTCCCTCCCCCGACCTCTGCGGCGTAGAGCGGCACCACCGAGAGCAGTAGCTGGAACCCGAAGGCCGAGGCCAGCATCGCCAGCGCCAGCGACGCCACGGGACGCGAGATCAGGGCCCCACCTCCCGGCCTCCCGGTCTCCTCAGCGCCCCTTTTGCCCCGTCGTCCCATACCGCCCATCTTCCCGGCGGGGGGCCGGCGGCGCAAGGGACTAGAGTACGGGCCCCTCCCCGAACACCCGGAGGTCCCGCCCCGGTACACCACCGGGCATCGGAGCCGGCTTCTCTATCCTGACACTTGAAACCCCTTACTCAGTCGCGCTCCGGGATGCCCCCGACCACCCGGCCCGCCGCCTCCAGACCGCCGTCCAGGACCGGCTCGAACTCGTTGATCTTGTCTATCGAGAGACCCATCGCCGCGTTCGTCTCGCGCTCGCACATGATCTCCACGAGGGCCGGCACCCGCCTCTCCTCGCTGGTGCGCACGGCCCACGCCAGGGCGTCCTTTATCTCCTCAGGCTTCTCGACCCTGCGGCCCACAGCACCCATCGCCTCCATGACCATGACGTTGTCTATGCCGTAGTCGTTCGCCGGGCCCTCGTAGCCGATGTCCACGGCGAAGTTCATCCCGTATTTGATCTCACCCTGACGGATCAGACCCATGTACGCGTTGTTGAGCATGACGAGCACGTAGGGGACCCCGTACTGCACGGCGACGGCGAGCTCTTCCATGAGGAACTGGAAGGAGTAGTCGCCGACGACGCCCACGACGAGGCCCTCAGGCCGGCCGAGCTTCGCCCCGATGCAGGCCGGAACCTCCCAGCCCAGAGGTCCGGCCTGGCCGCAGCAGAGGTAGTGGCGCGGCTTGTAGGTCTTCTGGAACTGGCCCGAGAAGATCTGGTACAGCCCGATGGCCGTGACGAAGGTGGCGCCCTCGTCGAAAAAGTCGTTCATCTCCTGGAAGGCGCGCTGCGGCTTGACCGGCGAGTCGTCGAAGTCGGTCTTGCGCAGCAGCGTCGAGCGCAACTCATCCACCCGCTCCACCCAAGGTCCCGACTCCCGCTCGCCCGTCATGGTTCGGGCGGTCTCGATCATCGCCCCCAAAGCGAGTTTCGCGTCGGAGACGAGGGCGAGGTCGGGGGAGAAGACGCGCCCGATCTGGCGGGCGTCGACGTCCACGTGTACGAACCTCCTCTCGCCCCTGTAGACGTCGAGCTCTCCGGTGTGCCGCTCGGCCCAGCGGTTGCCGACGCCGACGACGAGGTCGCTTTCGAGAAACAGCGCGTTGGCGTACCGTTGCTGCGTCTGCAACCCTACGGTTCCCATGTGCAGCGGGTGGTCCTCGGGGATGATGCCCTTGCCCATGTACGTCGGGCTCACGGGGATTTGCAGGTACTCGGCGAGCGCTATCAGCTCTTCGGAAGCTTCGGCGAGGATCGCGCCCCCTCCCGGCATGAGGACGGGCCTCTCGGCTTCCAGGATCATCTCCACCGCCCGCCTGACGGCGTTCGGCCGCGGTACCGGCCGCTCGACGTCGAGCGGCCCGCCGCGCTCGGGGTCGAAGTCCACCTCAAGGCCGCTGGTCTGCACGTCGAGCGGCAGGTCTATGAGCACGGGACCGGGCCTGCCCTCCCGCGCGATCCTGAAGGCCTCCCTGAACGTCCACACGAGCTGGCCCGGCTCCCTGACCTGCACGGCCCACTTGGTGACGGGCTTTGCGATCTCCACGATGTCAACCGCCTGGAAGGCCTCCTTGTGCAGGACATCCGTGGGGGCCTGGCCCGTTATGCAGATCTGGGGTATCGAGTCGGCCATGCAGGTGTAGAGGCCCGTGATCATGTTGGTCCCGGCGGGCCCGCTAGTCCCGATGTTGATCCCGACCTTCCCCGTCACCCGCGTGTACCCGTCGGCCGCGTGCGTCCCACCCTCCTCGTGGCGCACCGAGTAGTGCCGGATCTGATCCGACCCGCTCATGGCCTTGTACAGGGGCAGTATGGCCGCCCCCGGTACCCCGAAGGCGACCTCGACACCCTCGTCCTCCATCACCTTCACCACCGCGTCCATGACGTCCATCGTAGGCATCGGCCGGACCCTCCTCTCTCGGCGCCGACCTCCCCTCGGCCGGCGGCTTTCCCGAATTGTGCCGCCCGGCACTTGAAAAGGGCAACGTTGTTTTCCACAATACGAAAACAAGGCATCGGGGCTGACGAGGGGGCGAGGGGTGAAGGAGAAGGTGGAGGGCCGGGAGCGGGGGGTCCAATCTGTGGGGCGGACGCTGGACATCCTTGAGTTTCTGGGCAGTTCGGAGCAGGAGTTCGGGGTTAGTGAGATCGGGGCCGCGACCGGGCTTTCGGCCGGGACGGCGCACCGTCTGTTGGGGACGCTCGTCTCGCGGGGTTACGTGCGCAGGAACCAGAGGACGCGGCGGTACGGCCTGGGGTTGCGGGCCCTGACGATGGCGATCACGGCCAGGGAGCGCATCGGACCGCTGGCGCTGCCTTTCCTCGAAGAGCTCGTCGAGGCGAGCCAGGAGACGGCGAACCTGGCCGTCCTCGAGGACGGCTCGACGCTGTACATAGAGCAGGCTTTCCCCGCCAAACGGACCCTGCGGATGTTCACCGACCCCGGCAACCGGGTACCCCTGCACGCGACGGGGACCGGCAAGGTGCTCCTCGCCTACCAGCCGCCGCGCCTGATCGAGTTCATCCTCGGCAGGGCCGGCCTCTCCCGCCAGACGGTGAGCACCATCACCGACCTCTCCCAACTCCGCGCCGAACTCCAGCGTATCCGCAAGCAAGGCTTCGCCGCCGACTACGAGGAGCAGGAGGAGGGCGTCCGCTGTCTCGCCGCCCCCGTCTTCGGCCCGGACGGGAACATCTTCGCCGCCATGAGCGTCTCAGGACCCGCCAGCCGCCTCGACCACAGACGCATGAACGCCGTGTTGCTCCACCTCAAAAGGATCTCGGCCGCCCTCTCGGAAGCCCTCGATCCCGCGTGACACGCTATTTCCACGATACGGAAAACTTCCTTTACCGGCCCTTATGGCTATGCTAAAGGTGGCGTGGAAGGGGCGGCGAGGGTTGGGAGAGGAGTGAGGGTGAGGTTCAGCGCGAATCTGTCCATCCTGTTCAAGGAGGTCCCGCTTCTGGAGCGTTTCGGGAGGGCCAGGGAGGCGGGCTTCTCTGCGGTCGAGTTCTGGTGGCCCGGCCACGAGGCCGACCCCGGCGACGTGGAGCGGGCCGTAAAGGACGCGGGCGTCGAGGTGGCGCTATTCAACTTCGATGCGGGGGATATGCCCGGCGGAGACCGGGGGCTCGTGGGGAATCCCGACCGGACGGGGCAGTTCAGGGAGAACGTGCCGGTGGCGGTGGAGCTCGCCCGGTCCGTGGGTTGTCGCCGGCTGAACGCGCTTGTGGGGCACGAGATCGGGGGCATGGAGCGCGAGGAGCAGTTGTCGGTGGCGCGGGAGAACGTCGCCTTCGCGGCGGATCGTGCCGCCGAGCACGGCATCGGGGTGGTGGTCGAGGCGGTCAACACGTTCGAGAACGGGCCGTATCTGTTGTGGACGACAGCGCAGGCTGTGGGGTTCGTCGAGAGTGTGCGGAGGTCCAACGTTCAGATCCAGCACGACCTCTACCACATGCAGCGGATGGAGGGGAACCTGGTCGCGAACCTGCGCGAGCACATCGGCCGCATCGGTCACGTCCAAGTCGCCGATTCTCCAGGTCGCGGCGAGCCCGGGACCGGGGAGATCCACTACCCCTACGTCCTCGCGGAGCTGGAGAGGCTCGGCTACGATGGCTTTATCGGTCTGGAGTACAACCCGACGACGGAGACCACAGAAGGGAGCTTCGGTTGGATCCCCGAAGAGGTGCGCGCCGCCGGGGGTGCTGCGGCGGACCTGAAGCTGTAGAGGACGACGAGACGGAGGGAGGACCGTGGCCGAAAAGGTGGGCTTCATAGGGCTCGGGATCATGGGCAGGCCGATGGCGGAGAACCTCATCGGGGCGGGCCACGAGCTGGTCCTGTACAACCGCACCCGCGAGAAGGCCGAGGAGCTTGCGGGGGACAACGCGACCGTCGCCGGCAGCCCGCGCGAGGTCGCGGAGCAGTCCGACATCATCATCACGATGCTCCCTGACTCGCCGCAGGTCGAGGAGGTGCTGGCCGGGGAGGGTGGCGTCCTGGAGGGATTAAGGGAGGGCGCCCTGATCGTGGACATGAGCACCATCTCGCCCGTGGTGACGAAGGAACTCGCGGAGGAGGCGGGGGAGCGGGGGGCTTCGATGCTCGACGCGCCGGTCTCGGGCGGGGACATCGGGGCCATCGAGGGGACGCTCTCGATCATGGTCGGGGGAGAAGAGGCGGACTTCGAGCGGGCGAAGTCCCTCTTCGAGGCCATGGGCAAGACCATCACGCACGTCGGGGAGAGCGGGGCCGGGCAGGTCGTGAAGGCCGCCAACCAGATCGTGGTGGCGCTGACCATCGAGGCGGTCTCAGAGGCGCTCGTGCTCGGGTCCAAGGCCGGAGTCTCGCCGGCGAAGATATTGGACGTGCTCGGGGGCGGGTTGGCCGGGAACAAGGTCATGGAGGCCAAGAGGGAGAAGATGCTCGGCCATTCCTTCGACCCGGGCTTTAGGATAGAATTGCACCACAAGGATCTGGGGATAGCGTTGGCGGCGGGCAGGGAGTACGGGGTGGCCCTTCCGGTAACGGCCGTAGTGGATCAGATGCTCGAAACCTTGAAAGCGAAGGGGCGGGGCGATCGGGACCACTCGGCGCTCCTCACCCTCATAGAGGACTCGTCGGGACACGAGATAGGGGACGGGGGCTAAGGCCCCCCGCAGAGGAGGCAAGAATGGAACGCAGCCGGCTCATTGGGGCGATGCAGGAGATCCTCGGCGCCGACGGCGTCATCTCCGAGCGCGAGCAACTCCGCACCTACGAGTGCGACGGCCTGATGAACTACAGGGTCATCCCCGACCTCGTGGTGCTGCCGGAGAGCGCGGAGCAGGTCCAGAGGGTCGTCAGGCTCTGCCACGACGAGGGCATCCCGTTCGTGGCTCGTGGCTCTGGCACCGGACTCTCCGGCGGGGCGCTGCCCGTCGAGGCAGGCGTCCTGATCGTGATGGCCCGGATGCGGAGGATCCTGGAAGTAGACATCCCCAACCAGCGGGTCGTCGTCGAGCCCGGGGTCATAAACATCTGGGTCAGCCAGGAGGTCGCCGACGAGGGCTACTACTACGCGCCCGACCCGGCGAGCCAGATCGTCTCCTCCATCGGTGGCAACCTCGCCGAGAACTCGGGCGGCGTCCACTGCCTCAAGTACGGCTTCACGACCAACCACGTCATGGGCGCCGAGGTCGTGCTGGCGGACGGCTCCGTGGTCCACATCGGCGGCGGAAAAGCCCCCGACGCTCCAGGCTACGAGCTGCTCGGCGCGTTCGTCGGCTCTGAGGGCACTCTGGGCATAGCGACCAAGATCACCCTGCGGCTCGTGCGCAAGCCGGAGTCGGTCAGGACGGTGCTCGCGGCCTTCACGGATACCGAGGAGGCCGGCGGCGCCGTCTCAGGGATCATCGGCGCCGGCATCGTGCCGGCCGCCATAGAGATGATGGACGCCCTGACCATAGAGGCCGTCGAGACGACCGTGGCCCCCGGCTTCCCTGACGCGGGCGCCATCCTCATCGTCGAGCTCGACGGGCCCGAAGCCGAGGTGGCATCCCAGTTCGACAAGGTCATAGAGACCTGCGAGGAGAACCAGGCGTCGGAGATCCGGGTAGCAGAGGACGACGAGGAGCGGGCCCTCTTCTGGAAGGGCCGCAAGGCCGCCTTCGGGGCGATGGGTTCCATCTCGAACGACTACTACGTCCAGGACGGCGTCGTTCCGCGCACGGAGCTCGGCACGGTCTTGAAGAGGATCGCCAGCCTCAGCGAGGAGTACGGTTTGCGCGTGGCGAACGTCTTCCACGCCGGCGACGGCAACCTGCACCCGCTCGTCCTCTACGACAACGACGTTGAGGGCGAGGCCAAG